>CAJYBN010000017.1 GCA_913064925.1 uncultured Peptococcaceae bacterium | reverse complement strand
GACGCTCTTCCGATCTTCGCTGCTGCCCACGTAATGTATCACCGGCCTGATACCCAGCCGGGCCATCATTTTTAGCGTCCACAGGCGCAGTCTCAACCTTGCCTTCCAAAACCGCCTCAACGCACTCCCTCCCCGTGTTAGCGTCGGGTAAAAACAACCCCCCTCCCAAGCACCGGCTGCGCCAGCGTTTCAAGCAGCAATGCGGTTTTCCAGCAGACTGGGCGGGAAAAGGGCCCGGCAGGGGCTATCCGCCTGCAGGCGGCCGTGATAAAGGGCTATCACCGCCTCCTTGGTCCTGAACATGCTGCCGCCCTGTGTCAGTTCTATATAATCGGGACGAAAACCCACCAGCCAGCCCCTTTCCCGGCCCACGGAGCTGTAGGGTATCAAGCGAAAATGCCACTGCCGGATGCCCTCCCCCAGTTCGGCCAGGACGGCGGCCCCGTCTTCCGGCCCGTATTTTGCCACCGCCCTGTGCAATTCTTCGGGCAGAATGTCCTGCAGGGCATCATATTCGGCCACCACCACCGGATCGCCGGTGAACGGGTCGGTGAGGTTGTTGCCGGTGTCCAGCATAGCCGCCATGTGAGTCCTGCGCCCGCCCAAGCATACCGCCAGGTCGGCCCGCAGCAGCGGCAGCAGCAGCCTCTTTTTCAACCGGGCCGGCACGACCCGCCCCAGGCCCCAGAAAAGAACCAGCGCCAGCAAAATCCCGTACCACAGGTAGGCGTCCACCGCCTGCATGACGCCCGCCGCCACGTCGCCGGAATAATGGCGGTGCAGAAAATTGATGATTCCCTGCACCGTGCCGCCCAGCGCAAACGTAGTCAAATAAAAATAAGCCAACAGCACGAACATTTTCTTGGGTGGACCGGGCAGGAAAGCTGCGAACACCATCAACACCGAAACCAGGAATTTGTAACCGGGGGCCAGGTAATTGTCTAAAGAAGGAATGAATATGAACAGCGAGTACAGGGCGCCCAGTATGGCACCCGCCAGCAGGCGCCACCTGTTGTAGACCGCCCTGCCCAGCTTGGCCGTTACCCACAAGATAGCCAGGTTCATCACCAGGCTGCCCACGAACACCTGGTCAACGTATACCACATATGACGGCATCGCCATCCCCCCCGGCAACAAGGACAAAAATCCTCTGTTACCATGTTATGGACCGCACCTTGTGTTTATGTCTATTGTTTGCCGGGCGGCCGCAACGGCAAATAAAAAAGCCCCGGCTACATTATACATGCCGTGGCTGGTAAATTTTGTTATTAATTGTCTGCTGCCGGGCAGTTCCCTTCGACAATTTACCTGCGCCGCAGGAAAGCGGGAATATCCAGTTCATCGTGGGGCGAAAAAGGTTTCACTTCCACGCCCTCGCCGGTTTTCTTTTGTTTTTGCGACTTGGCGTACTGCTTGTGGTCAAACCCGGTGGCTATCACCGTCACCCTGACTTCATCCTCCATGCGCTCGTCTATGACCGCCCCGAAGATGATGTTGGCCTCGGGGTCGGCGGCCTGAGCGATGATTTCCGCAGCTTCGTTTACCTCGAAAAGCCCCAGGGAGTTGCCGCCGGTAATGTTCAGCAGCACGCCCCGCGCCCCCTCGATGGAAGTTTCCAGCAGCGGGCTGGAAATGGCGGCCTGGGCCGCTTCCACCGCCCTGTTTTCGCCGCTGGCTATGCCGATACCCATCAAGGCGGAACCGGCATCCTTCATGATGGTTTTAACGTCAGCAAAGTCCAGGTTGATCAGTCCCGGTACGGCGATCAAGTCCGAAATGCCCTGCACGCCCTGCCGCAGCACGTCGTCGGCGATGCGAAAGGCTTCAATGATAGAGGTGTTTTTTTCCACCACCTGCAGCAGCCTGTCGTTGGGTATGGTGATTAGGGTGTCCACTTTACCTTTCAAGTTTTCAATACCCACTTCAGCCTGGTGCATGCGCTTTTTACCCTCGAAGGTAAAAGGCTTGGTGACCACCCCCACCGTGAGCGCACCAATTTCCTTGGCCACTTCGGCCACCACCGGCGCCGCACCGGTACCCGTACCGCCGCCCATACCGGCGGTAACGAAAACCATATCAGCACCCCGAAAGGCCTGCTCGATATCATCCCTGCTTTCCTCCGCCGCTTTCTGCCCGATGTCAGGATTGGCGCCGGCGCCCAAACCCTTGGTCAGCTTGGCGCCGATCTGTATTTTGTTGTTGGCCAGGGCCATTTGCAAAGCCTGGACATCGGTATTTATAGCGATAAATTCTACCCCTTTGAGGCCGGCGTTAATCATACGGTTGACGGCATTGTTGCCGCCGCCGCCCACCCCAATTACCTTGATGTTGGCGTACTGGTCCAGGTCAAATTCAAAGTCTAGCATCTATATCCTCCTTTTCGGGGATCAAAAATTTGCAAAAAAGTATAATATACAAATTTTATCATACAAATTTTATCATAAAGACAGCCAGCTGCGAATGCGGTTCAAAATGCTGCTTTCCGCACCCCACCTCGCTCCGCGTACCGCAGTCCCCTGTCTGGCTCCCCAAAGCGCCAGCCCCACAGCGGTGGTATAGCGGTACACTTCGTCTTCCGGCACGCTTTCCGGCAGCAAACAGCTGCTGCCCACGCGCACCGGCATGGCCAGGTAATCCCCCGCCAATTCCGGCAGGCCGGGTAACATCGCACCTCCTCCCGTGATGACTATCCCGCCGGGTAAAGAATTGTCTATATGCAGGCTGTCTATAAAACCTTTGATGAATTCCAGTATTTCCTGCACCCTGGCCTGAACCACGGTGTAGACCAGGTCACCGGGTACGGTATGTCCCGCCCCCGACATGGCCTGTACTTTTATATGACCGT
Source organism: uncultured Peptococcaceae bacterium (assembly GCA_913064925.1). Classification (GTDB taxonomy): domain Bacteria; phylum Bacillota; class Desulfotomaculia; order Desulfotomaculales; family Desulfallaceae; genus CAJYBN01. The sequence continues at coordinate 19,568 of CAJYBN010000017.1, read as the reverse complement.
CAACCCGGCTCAAGCCGTATTTACTTTTTACAGCTTCGGCATCTTCCAAAGTGGTGCGCAGGCCTACCGCCAGGTCGGCAGTGATGTGGTCGCCCCCTACGGGAAAAATACCCATGTCCACCACCAACCCGCGGTTCAGATAAGCTACTTTGGTCAGGGCCGCCCCAATATCCACGCACACCACGCCCAATTCCCGCTCCATGCCGCTCAAGACCGCCTCGGCCACGGCCAGCGGCCCGGCCACAGCTTGCTTCACTTTCAACCCCGCTTGGCGCAGGCATTTCTGCTTTTCCTCCACCGAACGGGTAGGAGCCATGATCACCAAGGCTTCCACCAGCAGGCTATTGCCCGGGCGGGCGGCGGCGGGCGCCTTGACGGGCTCGCCGTCTATGTAATAACGGATTCCGGTTAGCTGCACAACTGAATAGTCGGGCAGCAAAACCTGCCGGTACAGCTCACGGTATATCTCCTGCGGCTTCCACCGGCTGATGTCCCGCCCGCCGCCAGCCTTGAACTGGGCGCTGGCGCACCGCAATTGCATCCCCGGTACGTCGGCACTGGCGTAAACGTAGGAAATATCAACCCCCGCTGCCAGCTCGGCATCGGCCACGGCCCTTTGCAAAGAGCCCACGGCATCATCCGTATTGATAATTTCCCCCTTATCTATGCCGATAGATGGGCTAAAACCTACTCCCAGCACTTCCCGTTTGCTCAGCGGGCCCCCGCGCAGGACGGCCACGGTTATGCCGGCCGAACCAAGGTCAAGACCAACCACTATGTCCTTTTCCGTCGCAGCCAAGCAGGCTTCCTCCCACCATGCTTTACTTAAATGGTAAAATTCAACATGCGCTATAAATTCCCTTTTTATTTGGTATTATTTTTTAGGATGTGCCGCCGGATAATGGCCAGGTTCTGGAACAGGCGCACGCCGAAGGCGACCACTGCCGCCAGGTACAGGTCAATACCCAGCCGGTCCCCAATATAGGTTAGGATGGCTGCCAACAGCGCGTTGCTAAAAAATCCGGACACAAAGATGCCGTGATCAAACTTGTCCTCGATGGCGGCCCGGATACCCCCGAAAACCGAATCCAGCGCCGCCAGGGTCGCCACAGACATGTACTTGGCGTAATCTTGCGGTAAAATCACCGGGATGTTAAAACCAATCAACAAGCCTATTCCCAGGCCCACCACAGCTAAAATGATACCCATCCACATATTTACCAGCCACCTGCTCCCTTTTTGTTATGAGGGTTTGCCTTCGGCATAAGCCGGAATGGTCAGGTCCTCGTGTTTCTGCACGGTCACTTCGATTCCCAGGTCGCGCAAGTACTCCACCAGCCCGCCGGGTAGTTCCAGGTTATTGGCCAGGGCATCGGGGTTTCCTACGGCTAAAACCTGGTAAGGAGGTACCACCCGGGTGGTGTTGATGTTGATGAAGGGGCCTGCCATTCTGATTTCCGTGGTGGCGATGATCCTCTGCCCGTTGATGGCGATGGCCTCTGCCCCGCTGCCCCACAGCTCGTTGACCACTTTCAGGAGATCCTCATCCCGGACGATGAACATGCCGGAAGTCATAATGCCCTCCCCATTCTTGGGGTTATCCAGCACCACCTCCACACCCGGACCGCTGACCGTAACCAACCCGGCCAGCATGCGCACCTTCTCCAGCTCGTTTTGCAGGGCCTTGATGGCCTCGCTCTTGCCCCGGTTAACCTGCTCCAGCTTCAAGGTTAAGTCGTTTATTTCCTTGCGCAGGTTCTCCTTTTCCTGGTTGACCTTTTTTAACTCGGCGATCAATTCCTTGGCCCGGTCCGTGGCTATGGTGTTGGCGGGCCGGTTGGCGGCGCGAAACTGCACGGCCAGTATCAGACCCAGCATAACGGCAACCAGCAATATGGACATATACAAGGTAGTTCTTTCGGACATCGGCCGCTCTTCCTTCCCGACTATTTTTTCGGCTTGGCGAAGTTGAACACTAGACCGCCCTTGTATGCCGGTATAACTACTTTGTCCATTTTCTTCACATCCACCTGGATGTTCCAAAACTGCAGTTGGTCTATCACCCCGCCCTTCATTTGCAGCGAGTTGGCCAGCGTGTCCGGATCTCCCAGAGCTGTTATAACGAAGGGCGGGCTGAGGCGCCGGTTCTTGTTGACCAGGATGGTCGGCCCGATACAGCGCACCTCGGTGTTGGAAATGACCCGCTCACCGTTGATGTCGATGGCTTTCGCGCCCGCCGCCTTCAACTCGTTTAATATGTTGAGGACATCCTCGTCATGCAGAACGTAAAGATTGGGATCCTGGCCGGGCTGCAGCACCTCGCTGCTGTCGTTCAGCATAACCTGGATCCCCGGCCCCTGCATCTCGGTCAAACCCGCCTTAACGCGGGCCCGGTCCAACTCCTCCTTTAACCTGGCCAGTTCCGGGCCTGCCACTGCCTTATCCAGGCGCTCCCGCAAGTTATATACCATTTGTTGCAAATTGTCCCTTTCCTGCCGGGCTTTGGCCAGCTCCTGGGACAGGGCAATGGGCCTCTCCAGGGGCGGCGCGTCTTGGTTGGTTATCTCCCCGGTAACTCTGAACTGGACCGCCAGGATGACGCCCATCACCAGCCCCACCAGCAGCAAAATCCAATAATAGGACCTTGTCTTCATGCCTGCTCCCCCAATTATGCGCCTTAATCGCTGTATTTTACCACCGGCGAACTAACGATGGAAAAGTCGACGTACTCGATATTTTTACCCTTTTCCTGCAATTCGTTTAGTACCTGCAAAAAGTAGTTCCCCTTGAGGGCCACCTGTTCGGGCAAGCCGAGGCGGCACTCTACCCCCTCAAGGGTGTACAGGACCACCCGGCCGTCATTCCCCAAGTGCACCTCCGAGAGCCTGTCCCGCAGTTCCCGGGGCAAATCGCCCACCACCCGCAGGGCGGTATCCAACCCGGGGCCCTTTACCAGGCGCCCCGGTCCCGCTGCTTCCACCTCCATGCCGGTGATAACGGGCAGCCCCGTGGCGGCCGCGCTGCCCCGGCACAGGTAATAACCGGCTTCGTCCACTTCCACGAATTGCCCTTGGGCCACCACCATGGCTACCGGGCGGCGCTCTCGCACTTGGATTACCACCGTGCCCGGTAACTCCCTGTCCAGTTTGGCTTCCTTCACCAGGGGCAGCGTATGAATTCTGGCGGCGGCTTCTTTTAAGTTGACCTGAAAAATGTTGGCACCGGACACAATGCCCGAAACGCGGATAATTTCGGCTGCAGTTAAAGACATGTTCCCCCGCACGATAATGTTGGTGATGTTGAAAACGGGTGATTTAAACAAAATATATACGGCCAACAGCACGATGAAAATAAAAAAAAAGCTCTGCCAGAAGATAAATTTCCTCTTCCTGTTCATCTCCACCGCTCGCTTTTTTTGTTGCGCTCATAAAACTTAACCTGGACTGTGCCTTTATCAATATCGCCAATGTAAAACTTTTTGTTACGCTTGTAAAACCTACTCCCATTATAGAACACACTGCTGTTCTTGTCCAAGCAAAAACAAGTACCGGGAAAGTAAAAATGCCCCCTAAGGGGCGAAGCTTTATGCGTCGTTACGCCATAGATTAATTATTTCCATATTTAGTCAATTGCTTACCGTACCACCAGCACCGGGCACGGCGCGTGGCGGACCACGCGCTTGCTTACACTGCCCATAATGAAGCCGGCCAGCTCGTTCAACCCCCGGCTGCCGATGATGATAATATCATAGCCGCCATTCTTAGCTTTTTGCAAAATCTCCGCCGCCGGGTCGCCGTAAACCATTTCCGTGTTCACCGCTACGCCGGAGTTGAATTCCATAAATTCCTGCTTGGTTTGTTCCAGCAATTCGCTGCCATGCTTTTGGATTTCCTCCACTATGCTGCTGGCATAGCCGCGGCCCTGGATGGCGGACGGCAGCGGGGGAATAACGTGCAGCAATGTGACCTCGGCTCCCAGCTTGGACGCGATTTCGGCGGCGTGGGCGATGGTTTTTTGCGAGCTTTTGGAACCGTCAACCGGCACCAGAATCTTGTTATACATGTATCTTTAACCTCCCCGACCATTTAGTTATATTATTGTTATCTATAGTATAAATTGAATGCGTATGTGATGTCAATCACAAACTGCGGGATATGTCATTTTTCTCAAAAAAGCTTCATTTTCCCTTCCAGGATACGGAAGAAGCAGTCCCGCCACACGCGGTTCCGCCATCCGGCCCGCAGCAGCAGGGACGCGCCACCCGGCTTAGGCGAAACCCTCTTTTTGATCCAGCCGGCCGGCGACCACCGCGCCCTGCACCGGTAGAGAAATGGTAAAGCTTGTACCGCCCCCCGGCGCGCTGTCCACGTAGATTTTACCCATGTGTTCCTCTACAATTTGGTAGCAGATACACAATCCCAGGCCGGTACCCCCTTCTTTAGTGGTGAAAAACGGGGTGCCCAGCTTGGCCAGCTGGTCGCCGGGAATGCCTTTGCCGTTGTCCCTGATGGTCACGCACATCCGGCCGGCGGCTTCATCCAAGCCGGTAATGATGGTCAACCTGGGCGCGGCCGTTTCCTGCAAGGCATCTACGGCGTTGTTGACCATGTTTACTATCACCTGCTTAAGTTTCACCTCGTCGGCCAGCACCGGTTTCTCCCGGGTCGTAAGGGTCAAGTGCAAGCTGATGCCCTTCATGAACAACTGGTTTTCCAGCATGGGTTTAAGCGAGCTGACCACCCCGTTTAGGAACACCTCTTTGAGAACGGGCGGCCGCGGCTTGGCCAAGGCCAAAAAGTCGGCAATAAACTGGTTGACGGCGTTGATTTCGCTATCAATTATGGCCGCGTATCTTCTGATGTTTTCGTCTTTGGCCTTGGCTAGTATAAGCTGGCCAAAGCCCCTGATGGTCGTCAGCGGGTTCTTAATTTCGTGCACGATCCCGGCCGCCATTTGCCCCAGGGAGGCCAGTTTTTCCTGCTGCTGCATGCGCTGCCGCTTCTGCTTTAACCCCGTGATATCGGTTCCCATCACTATAGTGCCGATAACCTTATCATCGATATTGTGGATCGGCGCGACACGGACCAACACTTCTACCCTTTTACCGTTCCCGGCAACAAATGAAGCTTCGCAATCGTCTCCCTCCCCGCAGCCGGGTCGCCAGTTACCGCCGCCTTCCTTGGGGCCGTTGAAACTTACCAAGGCGCTGAATTGGTCGATATGCAGGCCCACGATATCCCGAGCCTGTATCTCCACCGCCTCGGCCAGGGCCAGGTTGCACATAATAATGTAGCCATTCCTATCCAATACAAGGATAAAATCCCGCATGTTGTTGATGATGGTCTGGATCTGCAGCTCCAGGTTGGCCAGTTTTTGTTCTTTTTCCACCTCGTCAAACAGGTACATGTAGCCGTTGGCTTCCAGGTCCTGTATCTCAAACCACAGCTTTACCTCGTAACCCCGGCCTTTTTGCAAGGCCACTATGTTTCTTTTCTGAAGCTTGGTACTGTCCGCCGCGCTATCCGAAAACCTCTGGCCGGTTATTTTTTTCATGCGAAACTTAGTTACCACCTGCCGGTCCAACAGGCCCTTTATTTCGGCAAAATCACACCCCAAAATCTCCAGAGCCCGTTGGTTGGCGTAGGACAATTTGCGCTGGTGGTTGCATGTAACAATGCCCAGAGGCAGCCCGTCCAGGATGGCGGTAGTGTACCTGCCCACCGCTTCCACTTGTGCATGGGAGTAATTGACAGCCCCCACAAATACCCCCCTGAATAAATAGTAATAATGGGTTATTTTCAGCACGTAGCCGAAAAAGCCGTAAACACTGGACGGTGACCTCGACAAGATGAAACAAAACTCCGCGGGCACGGCGATGAGCAGGGCCAGGAAAATGTACCGGTAAATGAGCACGTCCCTGTCATTGATTTGCCGGCCGATATTATACAAACCCGCGGCAAATAAGCCGATGACGGCATACTCCATGGCGATGCTGGCGGGCGTTAAGCCATATCCTTCGGACAACAGCTCGTGCATCAAACCGGGCCAGTGCAGCACGGCACACGAGGTACCCAGGGAAAATGCCATGGTAACCGCCAAACCTGTCCATTTATTGAAAGGCCGGTGTAACACCCGGTAAGTGGCCAAAAGCAGCACCGCGGCCTCAGTTAAACGGCCCAGCACCCAGAAACGCGATGAGGGTTCGGCATAAATCGCGGGGTTGCAGCCAAAACCAAGGTAAAAAAAAGCATGAAAGGCATCAAATACAGCCACCGCCAATAAACCGAAACCGACCAGGTAATTAACCGGCGCAATGCGACCGTGGGTATGCCAGGCCACAAAGAAAGCGGCCAGGGCGATAAATATGCAAGAGAATTCTGAAAACGCGCGCAACAAATAATGGTTACTCGCCCACATGCGGAAAAAAATGGCACAGAACATGCAGCCGGCCAAAATAACAATAATGAATTGGGCCAGAAGGCTGGCCAGAGGCTTGTCCTTGGTTTGCATGCGCAGGCTGTTGATTGGCAGTGTTTTCACTGTCCAACACCCCTTCATGCAATTGGCTTAACATTCTTCCCCTATAATAATGCTAGCATAATTAAAGTTAAAAAAAATATGAAATAATGTTGAAAAATGTTAGTCAAACATTTTTTAAGAAATGTCCTAGGACCGGCGACCTCGAAGCTGTAGAAAATATGGAAGCCACTCGCTAAACGGGGTATTTTCATAAAAAATTTTAATTAAATTATAGTTAATAAAAAAGTTTATTTATTTTGCTTGGCCCTTTGCAGTATTTCCTGTAACGTTTCGTCAGCCAAACGGTCAAAATGGCTTCTTGTATTTACTTTACCTTCTTTTTCTAGACGCTTGTTTAACAGGTAATCGTAAATGGCCTGGTGTAGCGCTTGTACGGCCAGTAAGGAACAATGTTTTTTACCTTCCGGTAAACCGCCGAGGTACTCAACCACATCGTCATCCGTTAATTGTAAGGCATAATCAATGCTTTTTCCTTTAGCCATTTCCGTAACCACACTGGAAGTTGCTATGGCTCCGGCACACCCGTAAACCCTAAATTTTATGTCTTCTATAATGTCATTTTCCACGCACAGGGTTATTTCACATATATCCCCGCACCCGGGTTCGCCTATTTTTCCATAGCCATTGCCATTTTTAACCACACCAACATTGCGCGGGTTTTGAAAATGATCCATAGTTAACTCGTTATACTCCAACACACTCATGGCCACACCCCGTAAAACTTTTGTCATTGACTATCTGTTTGCATGCCGTGAATAATCACGGGCATGGTAATAAAATTTTACCTGTGCTTATTATAAATTCGTTTTTGACATACGTCAATTATATGCGAAAAACCTCAGCTTGAAGAACAACAATTAAGGAATACTTGAACCATCAAAGCTAGTAAACGGCAGTTTTGTCAGCATTGGTGAATCCGTTATAAAAATTTTGCATATCAGCAAGGAAAACTCCAAGGAGCATGGGCGCCCTTATATAGTAAGTATAGTAAGCCGCGAAGGCTGCTTTGGGCGCGTAGTTAAAGGTGGACAGGTAAAAGTAGGCGATACTGTATCTGCAACTACCTATAGCAAAGAATCCTTTTTGCAGTTGGCGCAAGAAGGTAATGCCGTAATGGTACAACTGGTTTTAAACATGGGAATGGACCCCAACGCCAAGGATATTTACGGCGCTACCGCTTTGATGCTGGCGGCCAGGAATGGGCATGCCGAAGTAGTAAAAGCCCTGTTGGACAAAAGCGCCGACGCAAATGCCCAAAGTGATGATTCCGTAACAGCTTTGATGGCAGCTATACTGAGATAGTAAAAATGCTATTGCTTGCGGGCGCCGATTTTAACGTGCGCAGCAAAAGCGGATTGATAGTCCTGCTTTTTGCCGAAGCAAGTAATCATGTTGCTGTGGTGCGCCTGCTTGAGAAAGCGGAAAAGGGAGAAAGGTAAAAATAAAAACGCCCCGGAGGGCGAATCAAATGTTCTTTGTTTCTTCATCATTAAACACAGTGGTTTCCGCCTTCTTCTTGCCAACGTTGGTCTTTTTTCTTTTTACGTCCACCCCTGTGGTTATATAGGTTGTTTCCTTGTGATGTTTCCTTTCGGATGCGGACAATTTGAAACCTCCTTTGCTTAATATAAACTTAATATAAATATATGAGTATTATATCCAGCTTTTATGGATAATAAAAATGCTCCCATTTCGCTGTAATCAATTTTTCATCCCAGGGTATTAATATATTTGCAAACCCGAGAACCCTTCATCCTACTGCCTTTCCGGAAGGTTTTTACGCCTTGTGTCCCCCTAAAACCAAAAAAGAGCCCAAATTAATTGTGTAGAACCCTTGTCAGTTATAGTTTAGTAGTTTAGTGAAATTGGAAATCCCTATAAAGCCAATTATATTAAGGCCTGATAGCATTTAGCGGTTCCCCCAAAGTGCTCTTGACTACCCGGAAATTTCCTGCCGGGTTAATTATTTCTGGAAAATTGGGTGGATTCTCTGTGAAATTATTGTTCTGGTCATTCTTATATTTTGTTTCTCCTTTTTATCGTTTGCCTTAATTTCTCCCAAACTGAGAGAAAATTACCGGCCAGGGGTCCTTGAATGTACTCTTTACCCCTGGTTCCAGCCCGGCCCACCCGGGCCCAAAAGTCACTGTCTACCAAGCGCTGCACCAAATTCTTTACTCGATCAATGGTTCCCTGCCAGCCAAAATTAATGAAGGCAAATACCGCCCCGGCCCCCAGGGTAACCAGCGTAAGCAACAGGGCCACTTTCCACCCCGTTTTGCTTGCCCCCTTGCCGGTAATTCCTCCGGGATTATCTACTCCAAGCACCACCGGTACGGCTTCAGCTAATAGTCTCATGCCGCTTTCCGCCATTTCCCTGCTGTTTGTATAAGTACCCGCCTCCAGTAAAATGGAAGTGGATAAAAGATCTTGGTTATAATTGCCTTGTGCTTTAAAGATTTCCTTTACTAATCCAGGATGCTTTTTATTGGCATAGGCCATAAGGCGGCGGGCAAAGTCCATATTAGCGCTCACTTTAGGATTTTGCCTGCCGACTACTATTCTCAGCTGGGCGATATCATCTCCATTAATCTCTTCTTTGAAAAATTCCGGATCGTCAACCCCGTCCCGGTGAACGTCGAACAAGGCAATGGGATTATGTTTTAACAGTCCCATTGCCGTGCGCCGGGAACGGGCGTATGCATTTGCATCATGGGGGTCATGGGGAGTTTTATAATATTTGACCTGTACCCCACGGTCCCGCAGTGCCTCAACAAATTCACTTCCCACCTCGTAAATCCCGCCGTTAAATGGAATGGAAGACTTCCCGTCAGTCGGGATATACGATTCATCAGTATGGGTATGGTAAACTCCCACCGATCTGTTACCCCAATTTATCGCAGTAACCGCAACCGTTTGGGAATTTTTAAAATAACCAGCCCAGGTAAGATAATCTTTATCTTGACCCAAGAGTTTTGCTTTTGCCTTATCCCCCCCGACAAAAGTTACCCGGTAATATTGCCCGGTGGAAGTGATGATTTCATCACCCTTGCTTACCTTGCGGGCAGTCATAGTGACCAAATTACCGCTTTCGTCAGTAATGCGTACGGTGCACCCCGCAGCATGATCCACTTGACTTTCCTCCCCGGGAAAGGCCGCAATAGCATTTCTCAGCAAACAACAGAAAAGTATGGTTATGTAGCAAATTACCGTTATTAAAAAAATGTTGAACTTGACTCTGCTCATAACCATCACCTTCATTGTTATCCGGCATATTGCTAGGTTTCCCCGTGCGGCAGCCAGTATGCGACATTTAATTTTTTATCTGTTATTCATGATCATGAAAAAATTTTTTTAAATAGTTTCAAAAAAGGAAAATCATTTTTTTTTATAGAATGAATGCATAGGATAAATTAAGTAATTTTGTAGGAAGAAGGTGATAGCAAAATAAACTCAATATATTTATTTTCATTTTTGTTTTAGGGGAGGAGAAGGAAAATGTTGCGGAGTAAATGGGCTTTTTGCTTTGCTATGGTGGCGCTATTTTGCTTGTTAATAGCTCAACCCTCACTTGGCGATCAGCATAACGCTTTGATAACCGCGGAGGAACTAAAAAATGCCCTTAGCGAAGAAAATTTGGTTATTATTGATGTCAGAGCCACAGATGCATACCAGGCGGGGCATATCCCCGGAGCAATCTCGGTACAAACCTTAGAATTTTATGAAGATAGAGACGGGGTTAAAAAAATGGCCGCAGGGCCTGAAAAGTTTTCAGCGTTATTAAGCAAAATTGGTGTGACCAAGGAAAGCCGGGTGGTTGTTTATAGCGCTGGCAATGATCTGAAACATGCTACCCGCTTGTGGTGGGTGCTTCATATGTATGGCCACCAAAATGCACAAGTACTGGACGGCGGCCTTGACGCTTGGATTGCTTCTGGTTACGAAACCTCAACTGTGCCAGGGACACCAACCCCGTCTGAATACACGCTTACAGCAGCTGATGTTCAACAAGATACCTTGGCAACCATTGAGGAAGTAAAAGCTGCACTTGGTGGTGCGGCAATTATATTGGATGCCCGCAACGATGATTATTATCAGGGTAAAAAATATAAGGCCGCGCGCAGCGGACATATTGCAGGGGCGATCCTGGTAAGCGCAAGTGATAACCTAAATGAAGATGGCACTTATAAAACCGCTGACGAACTGGCACAAATTTATGCCGCCAAGAGCATTACAGCCAACACACCGGTAATAACTTACTGTAACACGGGTACTACAGCCACAATTCATTATTTCGCGCTCACACAGATTCTGGGCTTTAATAGTGTCCAAAATTATGACGGTTCTTTGATGGAATGGGCAGCAGACCCGGATTTACCGATGGAAAGCAATTACGATTACTTTAGTATTGGCTCCACTGTTGCTGAAGTAAATGCATCTGTTATCAACCTGCCCGTGGCGCCTTTTATTGAAAATAGCCGCAGCTTTGTACCTGCCGACGCTTTGGCGAAATGCCTGGGAGCGGAACTATCCATTTCCGGCGACACTATTACGTTAAAATCAGGTGGCACCACTATAAAACTGAATGTCGGTGACAGTAACATATATACTAACGGCATGTCTAAAAAGATGGATGTTGCCCCTGTTGTTAAGGATAACTTGATTTGCCTGCCGATTCGTTTCGTGGCTGAAGCCTGTGGAGCTATTGTTGGTTGGGATGGAGAAAAACGAGTAGTTTCCATTAATTTTTAAATATCATTAGCTTTTGTTTTTTTAACTCACCCCGCCGGGAAGTCCCCGTCCTAAGTCTTCCTTGCTCGCAAAGCAAGGGCGAAGGGCGGGGATGAAAGGCGGGCCTTGTTTCTAAAAAACACTTGTTCTGTTTTGGTTCTTCCGGTACGCATACCCCTTGTCCCCCCTAAAATTAAAAAAGAGTCCACAATTATAACTCATTTGTGCACTCTGATAATGCGCGCTCCCAGGGCGTTATATTTATTTTCCAGCCGCTCGTAACCGCGGTCTATGTGTTCCACCCGTTCCAGCACCGTGCCGTTTTCCGCCGCCAGCGCCGCCAGCACCAGCGCGGCGCCGGCCCGCAAGTCGGTGGCCTCCACGTAGGCACCCGAAAGGGCGGGTACTCCCTTCACCACCGCCGTCTGGCCTTCCAGCCGGATGTCCGCGCCCATGCGGCGCAGTTCCATGACGTGTTTAAATCTGTTTTCAAAAATAGTTTCCGTAATGACGCTGGTTCCCTCCGCCACCGTCATCAGCGCCATGAACTGCGGCTGCATGTCAGTGGGAAAACCGGGGTAAGGCATGGTTTTTATATCTACGGCCAGGGGTCTCTTGCCGGCCCACACGCGAACTCGATCATCTTTCACCTCCACATTTATACCCGCTTCGCGTAATTTGTTGATCACCGGTTCCAGATGCTCGGGAATTACATTGGTGATGAGCACGTCGCCGCAGGTTATGGCCGCCGCCACCATGTGCGTTCCGGCTTCTATGCGGTCGGGTATCACCGCGTGCTCCGCGCCGTGCAGGGAATCAACGCCCGTTATTTTAATGGTATCTGTACCGGCTCCCCTTATCTTGGCGCCCATGCGGTTCAAGAAGTTCTGCAGGTCTATTATCTCGGGCTCTTTGGCCGCGTTGCGGATGACGGTGGTTCCCTCGGCCATCACCGCCGCCATCATCAGGTTTTCCGTGGCTCCCACGCTGGGCACGTCGAAATATATTTCACTGCCGCGCAGTTTTTCGGCCTGGGCGGTGATGTAGCCGTACTTCTCTGTAATAGTTGCCCCCAGTGCTTGCAATCCTTTAAGATGAAGATTCATGGGTCGTGTACCTATTTGGCAGCCGCCGGGGTAGGAAATTTTGGCCCGCCTGAACCGCCCCACCAGGGACCCCAGCACCAGGTTGGAGGCCCGCATGCGCCGCATCAGTTCCTCGGACACTTCCTGGCAGTTAACACCGCCGGCGTCAATGTGCATAACGTCTTTTTCCCAGGCCACGCTGGCACCAAGGTATACCAGCACGTCGCGCATCACCGCCACATCCCGCAGGCGAGGCACGCCCTTGATGGTGCACCGGCCTTCCTGCAGCAGGCTGGCCGCCATTATGGGCAGGGTAGCGTTCTTGGAACCGTTAACGCGCACGGTGCCCTGCAGGCGGTTGCCGCCCATAATCATGAACTTTTGCACTGGCTGTCACCTCCGCTAAAACTCCCCCAGCTTTTGCACCTCCAATTCCAGCCTGACGCCGCATTTTTCTTCTACCATTTGCCGCACCTTTTCGATCAGGGCAAGCACGTCGCTGGCGGTGCCGCCCCCTAAATTGACGAAAAAATTGGCGTGCCGCGAGGACACCTGTACAGCGCCCACCCGCATTTCCTTGCACCCCGTTAATTCAATTAACCGGCCCGCCGAATCGCCGGGCGGGTTTTTAAAAACGCTGCCGGCATTGGGCAAATCGAGGGGCTGCGTTTGACGCCGCCGTTCCAGGTAATAATCCATCCTTTCCTTGATTTTATCCCTGTCCCCGGGGATGCCGGACAGCATTACCCCGGTAACGATAATGCCCCGCCGGGCCAGACAGCTCCGGCGGTAGGCAAATTCCAGTTCCTCTTTATCCAAGCTGACGCTGTTGCCCGCAAAGTCCAAGCCCGTGATTTTCTCCACCCGCTCGCCGATGGAACACCCGTTAGCCCCCGCGTTCATAACCAGCGCGCCGCCCACGGTGCCCGGGATGCCGGCCAGAAACTCAAATCCCGATAGGCCGTGCTGCCATGCCACTCCGGCCAAGCGCGGCAGGGATACGCCCGCCCCGGCGGTGATGGTTCCGCTGCACACCTCCAAGTTGGATAAACCCGGGCCGATTTTCACCACCATGCCCCTGATGCCCTTGTCGGACACCAGCAAGTTGGTCCCGTTGCCCACCACGTATACGGGCGTGCCGTTCCGGCGGGCATAATGCAGGGCCCGGCGTAGGTCCTCCTCGTCGCGAGGTATCACGAACATATCGGCGGGACCGCCAATGCGCCAGCTGGTGTGCCTTTGCATGGGCTCGTGCTGGTACACCTCGCCTGAGATTAACTTGCGCAGTTCCTCGTGCCGTTCCGCCACCTTTAACTCTCCTTCAGCCGGTCCAATAGCGCCAGGCCGGTTTTCCAGACGTCTCCCGCACCCATAGTTAGTACCAAGTCGCCCTCCCGGAGGAACCCGGTCAGGTAGTCCACGGTTTCTTCGGCGGTGCGCAGGTACAGGGGGCTTTGCCCCCGGCCGTTTTGCACGGCGTTCACGATCAACCGCGCCGAAACTCCCTGGATGGGCTTCTCCCCGGCGCTGTATATTTCATTGATAATCACCACGTCGGCATCGCCGAAACAGGTGCCGAACCGGTGGTGCAGCAGCGCGGTCCTGGTGTAACGGTGGGGCTGGAAAACGACTACGACGCGGCCGGCGTGCATTTGCCGCGCGGCCCGCAGCGTAGCGGCAATTTCGGTGGGGTGGTGCGCATAGTCGTCCACCACGGTAATGCCGCGCACCCGCCCAAGCAGCTGGTAGCGCCTGCTCACACCCCTGAAGGAGGCGAGCTTTTCCGCCACCGCTTCAAAAGAAAGGCCCAAGCTGCGGCACGCCGCCACCACCGCCAGGGCGTTGGACAAGTTGTGCCGGCCCGGCACCACCAGCTGCAGGCGCCCCAGGTGCTTGCCGCGGTAAAGCACATCCCCTGCCGAACCGCCGGGCTCCAGATTGATGTTGCGCAAAACGTAATCCGCATCCGGGTAATCTAGGGCGTAGGTAATTACCTTGGCGCTGCAGCAGCAAGCCATTTCTCTGAGGTTGTCGTCGTCGGCGCAAAGCACCGCCGCGCCCTCGGCGGGCAGTTTTTGCAAGAACAGCCGGAAGGCGTCTATTATTTCATTCACCGACCCGTAGTGGTCCAGGTGGTCGTCCTCGATGTTGGTCACCACGGCCAGGAACGGGCGCAGTTTTAAAAATGACCGGTCACTTTCGTCCGCTTCCGCCACCAGGTATTCTCCCCGACCAAGCTTGGCGTTACCGCCTATATCAGTCAGCTCACCTCCGATTAGTATGGTGGGGTCCAGGTGGCATCTTTCCAGCACCAGCGCCAGCATAGAAGTAGTGGTGGTTTTCCCGTGCGCGCCGGCCACCGCCAGGCCTTTCTGCCGTTCCATCAACCGGCCCAGCAAGTCCGCCCGGTGCAGTATTGGCAGGCCCCTCTCCCGGGCCGCCCGCAGTTCGGGATTGTCGGGGGTTATGGCCGTGGAAACCACCACCAGAGCCGCGTCACCCAGGTTGGCTTCACTGTGACCCCGGTACACCGCGGCGCCCAGCGACTGCAGCCGTGCGGTTACCGGCGTGCCATTGAGGTCCGACCCGCGCACATCGAAGCCCTGTTCCAGCAAAACCCTGGCCAGCCCGCTCATTCCGGCGCCGCCAATGCCGATAAAGTGGATCTTGTCCGGAATATCATACACCAGCTAATCAGCTCCTTCCTGCACCGCGAGGTGCAAGTGCAGCAAGCCGGGGGGAAGGATACTTTATATTATGCATCGCGTGGAAAAGGTGTTACTGGACTTGCCCTCCCGCGCCGGGCTTGTCCCCGCAACGCGCAAATTTTACACCGCCCCGGCCTGAGGTTAAATAATTTCCGCTATGCAGTCTATGATATCGTCCAGGGCGCGGGGGCGGCCCAGCCGGCGGCTGGCAGCGGCCATTTCCCGCAACCTGTCGGGGTCGGCCAGCAGGCCGCCCACCATTTCCACCAGCGTGCCCGCCGACAGCTCCGCGTCCCTGATCATTTCCGCCGCCCCCCGGCTGTGCAGCGCGCGGGCGTTGTGTTCCTGGTGGTTGCCGGTGGCGTAGGGGAACGGCACCAGCACCGCCGGCACGCCCCGCACCGTCAGCTCAGCTATGGTGGCGGCGCCGGCCCGGCAGATGACCAGGTCCGCCGCGGCCAGGGCCTCCGGCATGTCGTACAGGTAGGGAACGGCAGTAAAATTGCCGGGCAGGTTGCCGCCCCGGCTCCCGGCTGCTGCCAGCATGTCCATAAATTCCCCATGCTGGCTGCGGCCCGTGACGTGCAGCCATCTCAGCCCTTTTTGCTCCGCCGCCCAGCCCACGGCCCCCGCTACGGCCCGGTTCAGACTGCGGGCGCCTTGGCTGCCGCCAAAGGAGAGCAGCAGCTGCTCCCCCTCCCGCAGGGAAAACTTTTCCCTGGCCTGATGCCGCTCGGTGCTAATCACTTCCTCCCGCACCGGCAGCCCGGTGAGCCGCACGTCGGCCCGGCGGGGAAAATAACGCAGCGCGTCCTCGAAGGTTACCGCCACCCGGTCCACCACCCGGGCCAGCCAGCGATTGGTTACGCCGGGCAGGGCGTTTTGCTCGTGCACCAGCGTGGGTATTTTCATCCTGGCGGCGGCCAGCACCACGGGGCCGCATACATACCCGCCGGTTCCCACCACCGCCCGCGGAGCGATGTCCCGCAGCAGGCGGCGGGCTTCGCGGTAGCCCGCCAGGGTTTCCCAGGGCACCTTCAAGTTGTGCAGCGACAGGCTGCGTTTAATGCCCACCGCCCGCACGGTATGAAACTCCAGTCCGGATTTGGGCACGATGTCGGCCTCCAGCCCGCGGGCTGTGCCGATATAGACAACGGAGCTGCCGGGATAACGCCGGCGCAGCCCCCCGGCAATGGCCAGCGCCGGGTAGATGTGGCCGCCGGTCCCGCCGCCGGTAACTATAAAGCGCAATCATTTCACCCTCTCGGAAAGCTACCTGGGGGCACTGTACCTGGAGATGTTTAATATCATCCCCACCCCCATGAGCGAGAAAACCAAAGACGTAGAACCAAAACTGACAAAGGGCAGAGTGATGCCGGTCACGGGCAGCGTACCCGTAACCACCCCGATGTTGACAAAGGCCTGCAGCACAATGCCGGACACCAGGCCGGCGGCCAGCAGGCTGCCGAATGCGTCCGGGCAGGTTATGGCCACCCGGTACCCCCGCCAGGCCAGCACGATAAATAATAAAATGATCAGGCTGCCGCCGATGAAGCCCAGTTCCTCGCCGATGGCGGCAAAAATGAAGTCGGTGTGCCGCTCCGGTAAAAACAGAAACTTGGAGTGCCGCCCCTGGCCCAGGCCCGTGCCCAGCAGCCCGCCCGAGGCCAGCGACATCAGGGCGTTGAGGATGTTCCACCCCGCCCCGGTGGGGTCGGCCTCGGGGTCCAGGAAAGCCATGAACCGCTTCATGCGGTAGGGTTCCAGCACAATGGCCGCCGCCACCGCGGCGACGCCGGCCAGGGCCAGGGCCAGCAGGTGCCCGCCCCGGGCCCCGGCGATGAAAAACATGATAAACACCGTGCCCAGCAGCGTGGCCGCCGTACCCAGGTCGGGCTGGGCCAGGATCAACAGGCCCGCGGCGCCGGCCACCAGCAGGAAGGGCAAAAGGCCGGTGCGGAAGTCCCGCACGCGTTCTCTTTTTTGGGCCAGCCCGTAAGCAGTAAACGTTATAATACATATTTTAACCAGTTCGGCAGGCTGAAAACTGAGAAACCCCAGGTTGAGCCAGCGCCTGGCTCCCAGGTACTCCAGGCCTATACCCGGTATCAGAACCAGCACCAGCAGGGCAAATGAACAAAACAGCATCAGGCCTACCCAGCGCTTCAGGCGCCAGTAATCGTAGTTGATCATAAAAAACATGGCACCCAACCCCAGCACCGCGCCGAACAACTGGCGTTTGAAAAAATGAAAGGGATCGCGGAAGGGGCCTTCGGGATCGCCGGCAAAATAGGCGCTGGCGCTGAAAACCATGACCAGGCCGATGCTGAGGAGCGTCAGCACGGTAAGGAACAGCACAAAGTCCGGTGCCTTTCTGCGCATGCGCACAGCCAAAAACCTCCCCCCGCGGGCACCCGGTTTCCCCTCGGCGCCGGCGGGCGGCGCGCGGAGAACCCGTTTTACTGCAAGCCCCGTACTATCTCCCGGAACAGGTCGCCCCGTTCTTCAAAGTTTTTGAACATATCCCAGCTGGCGCAGGCGGGCGAGAGCAGCACCACGTCGCCCGGCCGGGCGGCCCCGTGGGCCAGCAGCACGGCCTGGCGGAAATCGCCTGCCCGCAGTATCTCGGTGCAGCCCGCTGCCCGGGCGGCGCGCTCGATTTCCCCGGCGCTCTCGCCCAGCACCACCAGCACCCGCACCTTCTCCCGTACCAGGCGGGCGAATTCCGTGAAGTCGCTGCCCTTGTTTCGCCCCCCGGCCAGCAGCACTATGGGCCGGTCGAAGGCCTGCAGCGCCTTCATACTGGCCTCCGGGTTGGTGCCCTTGGAATCGTTGACATACTTAACCCCGTTGATTTCGGCCACGGTTTCCAGGCGGTGCGGTACCCCGGCAAACGTGCGCAGGACCCGGGCCGCCACCGCCGGGCTCACTCCAAGGGTCGTCGCCGCCGCCACCGCGGCCAGCGCGTTTTCCAGGTTATGCGCCCCGGGTATGGCCACTTCACCCGCGCCCAGGACGTCCGCGGTTTGGCCGCCCCGGGCGATCACGATCCTGTCCCGGTGGACAAAAACTCCTTCTTTTAAATTATGCCTGCGGCTGAAAAATATTACCTCTCCCGGCACCGCCCCGGCCAAAGCGCGTACGCGCGGGTCGTCATAATTGAGCACGGTGTAATCGCCCTTTTGCTGCCGCGCAAATACGCGGGCCTTGGCCGCCGTGTAACCCTCCATGTTGCCGTGGCGGTCCAGGTGGTCGGGGGTCAGGTTGAGAATGACTGCCACCCGGGGCCGGAAAAGGTGGGCCGTCTCCAGCTGGAAGCTGGAAACCTCGGCCACGATGACGTCCTCCGGGCCGTAGTTTTCCACCTCGCCCACCAGGGGCCGCCCGATGTTACCGCCCACCAGCGTGCGGTAGCCCGCGGCGCGGAAAATTTCCCCCACCAGCGCCGTGGTGGTGGTTTTGCCGTTGGTGCCGGTAATGGCCACCACGGGCGCCCGGGTGTACCGCCAGGCCAGCTCCAGCTCGCCCAGCACGGGGATGCCGCAGCGGGCGGCCGCGGCCACCGGGGACACGTGCAGCGGCACGCCGGGGCTCACCACCACCAGATCGAACATCCCGGGCTCCACCCGCGGGTAACTACCCAGCGCGGGCTGCACGCCCGCCTCTACCAGCGCGTCCAGTTCCCCGTTAAACTGCTCTTTGTTTTTACTATCCGTGAGCACCACCGCGGCACCCCGCTGCAGCAGAAAGCGAGCTACAGCCACGCCGCTTTTGCCGGCGCCCACCACCAGCACTCTTTTGCCTTGGATATCCAAGCAGTACTCCTTCTTTCCTCATATGTACTATGTAAATTATAACGGCTAGGAGCCCTCGCGGTTCCGCACGCCGCGTCACACTTAGGAAGTTAGGAAAGGCCTGACCCCCTACGGTAGTTAGGAAAGGCCTGACCCCCAGAGGGCGAGGAGGGCGAAGGCGACGGAGGCCAGCCAAAAGGTGTGCACCACCCGGGTTTCGCTCCAGCCGGCCAGCTCAAAGTGGTGGTGCAGGGGGCTCATGCGCAGGACGCGGCGGCCGAACACCTGGAAGGAAAAGACCTGCAGCACGACGGACAGCACTTCCAGCACGAACACGCCCCCGATGACCAGCAGCAGCAGTTCGCTGCCGGTGACCACCGCCGCCGCCCCAAGGGCGCCGCCCAGCGCCAGCGACCCGGTGTCACCCATGAACACCCGCGCGGGGTGCCGGTTGAAAACCAAAAAGCCCAGGCACCCGCCCACCACCGCTGCCATGACCAGCGCTGCGCCCGGCCGGCCGCTGGCCAACGCCACCATGGCCATGGCCGCCGCCGCCACCGCCGTTACTCCCGCCGCCAGCCCGTCCAAGCCGTCGGTAAGGTTGACGGCGTTGGCCATGCCCACCACCAGCAGCATGCTGAAAACCAGGTAAAACCAGGGCCCCCAGTCCACCACTACGGTGTCGCCCGCCACCAGAGCGCTGAAGGGGA
>CAJYBN010000016.1 GCA_913064925.1 uncultured Peptococcaceae bacterium | reverse complement strand
TTAATACTTATTTTAACAGCCCACAAAGGAAAAAACCAGTAAAATTTATAATGTATTGCTATGCCTTAGTTAAATTCGACTTTGACGTAGCCCTGATTTATTCCCCGCCCAATAAGACCAGGCCCGTCCAGTCCACGTACCGGTCGGCCGGAAAAGTAACTTGCCAGCCCACCGCGGCGCAGGTGGCCACCACGTCGATGCCGTTGGCCTCCAGCGACGAGCGGGCCTTGGCGGGGTGCCGGCATCCGCTGCCCGGGCCGGGGCAGGGAACGCACAGCTTACAGCAGCCGGCAATCAGCCCCCGCACCCGGGCGGCACCCAAGCCGAGGCACAGCTTTTCGGCCTCCAGCACGATTTCGTGCACCAGCCGGGAACCGGCCCAAACCGCATCCGGGTTGTTTTGCCCGGCGGGCACGCGCACCTGAAACAGCACCCCGCCGGAGTAGCCGGCCAATTCCCGGCGAAAGGCGGCCGGGGGCGGTATGTTGGGCGGGCAGCTGAGGTTGTGCCCGTATTCCGGGCAGCTGCCGCAGGCCGGTTCTTCCATAACCTTGATTATGCCGGTGTCAACGGTTGTAACCCGAGAAGCGCCCGCTTTTTTTATTTGCCCGGCAACTTTCTCCAGCACATCTTGGACGGCAAGCAAAGTAAACCAACCTTCTCCTATTTCTTCCCGTTTTAAACCAAAACGGCCATTTCCTCACGGTCCAGCACGTTCCGAATGTCGTTGATGATCTGCCGCAGCTCGGCATCCTCACCGGCGGCGCGCTCAATCTGCCGCAGCACGTCTATCTCCCGCCGGATAATGGAAAATATGTCGCCCTCGTGCAGGTTGCACATTTTTTGCAGTTCCTCGAAGGTGGCGCCCTGGTACCAGGCCTCGGCCAGGGGACCGGGCAGGGGCGACCACACGCACAGGTACTCCGGAACGCCGGCGTCCAGCAGCTCGCTGCGCAGCAGGGCTACCTCGTCCATGGGGTAAGTGCCGGGGAGGACCACGTCGTCCCGCCCGGGCTGGTAGTCCACGCCGGCCAGGATGGAAGCTATTTCGGCCGGCGGGGCGTCGCGCAGGATGCCGGAAAAGACCAGTTCGGTGACCAGTATTTCCTGCACGTGCACGTGCAGGGCAAACAACCCGCGGGGCAGCAGGGTTTTGCCCTCGATGAACCCCAGCTTTTCCAGCAAGTCGCACATGCGCTGGAATTCCCGGTGGTAATCGACAGCGTGGCTTTTCAGTTCCCGGCGGCGCCTGACCAGTTCCTTCTTGCGCTCCACCAGGACGGCAATTTCCTCCTGGGCGTCCCGGCAGGCGTAGTGCAGGCAGCCCTTGGCCGGCTGGGCCAGGATGGATTTTATCTCCGCCACCCGGCCCGGCGTGTCCGGTTTTTTGCGCTTCTTTCTGTTACGCAGGCGGTTCAGTTCTTTTTTCAGCTTCCGGCGCAGCAAGGGGCAGGACGGGCTGTCCCTGTCCTCGCAAAAAGTGCCGCGCAACGCGTGTATTTTCTCATCCACCGTTTCCAGTTCCTCGGCCAGGTTCCTGGCTTCCCGGGTGTTCTGGTACACGGCCAGGTTTTGGGTAAGAAACCGCTCGATTTCCGCGTCGGTCTTCCACTGCAGCAAGCTGAGCACGGTGTTAGGGGAAATGACCAGCCGCCCCCGCACCGGTTCCACCTGGCTTTCGTCAAAGAAACCCGTCTGTTCGGGGAACTTTTCGTCAATGGTGATGTACACGTGGCCCACCCGGTCAAAACCGCGCCGCCCGGCCCGGCCGGCCATCTGAAAGAACTCCCGGTTCAACAGGCTGCGGTGATTGCGCCCGTCCCACTTGCGGGTGGAGTCAAACACCGTGCTGGCAGCGGGAAAATTAATGCCCAGGGCAAAAGTTTCCGTGCAGAAAAGCACGAATACCAGCCGGGATTCATACAATTTTTCCACCAGTTCCTTCAAGGCGGGGGACAGGCCGGCGTGGTGGTAGCCGATGCCCTGCAGCAGCAGCCGCCGCAGGCCCCGGCGCCTGCCCCCGAACAGCCCCGGGTGGTCCTGCTCGGCTTTTTCTAGTATTTCCCTGACCCGGGTCTTTTCCCGGGGCAGCAGGAAATCCCACTCCCGGCCCAGTTCTTCGGCCAGCTGTTCCGTGCGCCCCCGGCTGAAAACGAAGTACAGGGCGGGCAGGTGGTCCTGGATGGCCTCGATTACCCCGGCACACGATCTTGCTTCGTTAAAAACCATAATTAATCCCCCTTTTGCTGCACCGTCAATGCATGTATTGCCGCCTGCCCCCCGACTGGCGCAAAGCCTCGATCTCCTCGCGCGCCTCGTCCTCGTCCAGCACCTCGTTGTCCGGCGTTATCCAGTTGATTACCAGCGGAACGGCCCGGCGGTACTCTTCCACCACCACCACGCGACTGCCCCGCACCTCTTCCATCCAGCGGGCCAGCTCGTGAACATTGGGCACCGTAGCGGAAAGGCCCAATATGCGCATGTGGGGCGGGGCGAAGATGATGCTCTCCTCCCAGGCCGTGCCCCTTTCCGGGTCGTCCAGAAAATGGATCTCGTCGAAAATGACGTGGGAAATGCCGTCCATCCATTCCGGGTTGGCAAAGCACCAGTTGCGAAAAATTTCCGTGGTCATCACGAGGAGCGGCGCCCGCTCGTTAATGGATACGTCGCCGGTGATCAGGCCCACCCGGTCGTACCCGTACTGTTTGGCGAAATCCCGGTATTTTTGGTTGGACAGCGCCTTGAGGGGCGAAGTATAAATCACTTCCCGCCCCTGTTCCAGGATGCGGTCCACCAATCTCTCGGCGATCAAGGTCTTACCCGTTCCCGTGGGAGCGGCCACCAGCACGGAGTGGCCGGCCAGCAGGGCCTCGATGGACCTTTGCTGGTATTCGTCCAGCTCGATGGGACCCGGGGGCGGGACGGCCTCGGGCCGGCGGCGCCTGGGGCGCCGCTTTTTGCGCCGGGCAGGCCTTTCCGCGCCCTGGCCGGGCGCATCTTCCCATCCAGCCCTGATTTCGGGCAGGCGGGCCAGCAAATCCTCCACATCGCCCCGGCGCAGCTGGTAGGAGCCTCGTTCCGGGCGCCCCGCGCTGCGCAGGTGGCCTTCCCTGATCAACCGCTTGACTTCGTCCGCGGTAATGCCCAGGATCCTGGCCGCGTCGGCCAGCTTGATCTTTTCGGCGCGCCGCAGCCGGTGCTCCATGTTAGGCGCGCTGCGCAGCGCATCCACGGCCGAAGCCCAATAACGCATGTTACCCTCCAGCTCGAACCCCTGCAGGTATCCCTGCTCGTACAGGTCGTGCACGTCGGCGGGGCGAATGCCCAGCCGGCGCCCCGCTTCCCGGGCGGTAAGCGAGTTGTCTATGAGAAAAGCCGCCGGCACCGTGGGGCCGCCCCGGCCGGGAATGTCCAGCCCGGTGATGTCCTTCAACTCGCGGGCAATCCGGGCGGGGTCGGCTTTGATGGGCGCGCAAAAGAATTCTTCCCGTCCCGCTTTAAAGGGCACGCACCCGGCCTGCAGCGCTTCCTGCCGCGCCAGGGCGCGCTCCCTGGGCGCAAAGTCCGCCAGGGTAAAGAATGAGCGCCCGCCCATTCTTTCCTGCAGCGTGTAGTGCACGTAGGCCAGGATTTCCCGCCTGCGCAGCTCCTCCCGGCCCTCCGGATGCGCTTCCACGGTAACGCGGCCATCGGGTAGGATAACAAAGGGTGGTTCTTCCCGCCCCTTTTTAATAAGAGCTACCAGCTTTTTATGTCTTTTAAACATGCGCAGGAAATTTTTGCGGCTTACCGGCTCGCTGCGGGACAGGTACCTGGCCACCTCTTCCCAGGCGGGTCTGCTGTCCGGGTGGGTGTAACGCCCGCCGGGCAGCCGCAGCAGGTGGGCGACGGCCTCGGGAAGCACTTTTTCCCCCAGCGCCCCTTCCATTTCTTCCACCGCCAGCACCTCGCGCTCTTCCAGCAGTTCCTCCACCAGGCGGCGCTGCCGGTGCACCGCTTCGCTGCGGGCGCGGGATTCTGCGGCGCGCCGCGCCAGCTCGGCTTTGCCGGCGGAAGTGTCCCGCAGGGTATAGGTGCCGCCGGGCAGCTGGATCACCTCGGGCAGGGCGCCGGGAAACCCGGGCGGCAGCTCCACAAGCTCGGCCAGCTCCGCCCGGGTGCGGGGTATGCCGTCGGCCAGAATCTCCCTAATCCCGGCCGCGGCCCGCTCCTTTAGCTCGGCCTGCAGCGCCGGAACAGCCGCGGTGACCAGCCGGGCGGCCCGGCGGCACTCCCCGGCCGCCGGGAGTTCGCAGGCCCGGCTGAGATAAACGCATGGCGGGCCCTCGCCCGGCGTCCCGGAAACCAGAACATCGCCCCGGGCGGCCAGCGACTGCAGCGCGCCGGCAAACTCTTCCAGCGAAACGCCCGCCCGGTTCCACAGTTCCTGGATGCTTGTTGTTCCTTCCGCAGGGATATACTCCATTAATAACCGCTTAACTTCTTCCGTCCTGGCTTTAGCCAATGCTAACAACTCTCCTATCAGGCTTCCTGCTTAACCGCACCTCGCTTGAGCAGCTCGTTCCATAACAGGTCCATGGTTTCCCCGGCCTTGTGATTAATCAACAGGCCGGCTTTATGATCGGCCGCAGTGGGGCCGACATTGACAATGGCCAGCTCCTTGGCCATCATGGGAAGGTGGTTCACCGGCGCCACTTCCAGGCTGGAACCCACCACCAGCATCAGATCGCTGTCGGCAGTTTCCCGGATGGCCACTTCGAAGTCGGCCGTCAGGCTGTCGCCGAAAAATACGCAGTCGGGCTTGTATACACCCTGGCAGTCGCTGCAGCGGGGCGGAATCTGCCCCGCAAACACTTTGTCCAGCAGGTAATCCCAGGTGATTTTGGAGCCGCATTTCATGCAGGTCGCCGAGCGCAGGTGCCCGTGTACCTCCAGCACCCGCACGGAGCCCGCCTTCTGGTGCAGGTTGTCGACGTTTTGGGTGATGACGCAGGCTAAGAGCCCGGCCTTTTCCAGCCCGGCCAGCACTTCGTGCGCCCGGTTGGGCTGCGCCGACATGATGGTATTCAGGTGCGGCAGCCCGGCTTCGTAAAAGGCGGCGGGCCGGTAAATGAAGGTTTCCGCCGAAAAGGCGTACATGGGGTCGACCTTGGACCACAAGCCGCCCGGGCTGCGAAAATCAGGTATGCCGCTCTCAGTGGATATGCCGGCGCCGGTCAACACCACCGTCTTGTTGCTGGCCAGCAGCAGGTCGGCCAGCTGAACCACTTTTTCCCGCAGGCTCATATCAAAATTATACCCCCCATACAAAAAACTACAAGTTCGGGCGCTACAAATGGCAGAAACCTCCTGAAACGCCGGCCGCGTGGCGCCACTACCCCGCCCTCGCCTTCGCCAAGTTCGGCGTCTGCTCGCCCCGAGTCACTCGCTTCCGTGCATTACGGCAGGCCAAGAAACCGGGCAGCTTAACATAACCCAAAAAACTATCAACAGCGTTAATGTTAATATGTGAGGGACCGGTGGCTCCCGTTGCATTGCCAAAAACGCATTGGCAAAGTATCAATTAGTTGATATGCAGCATACCAGCCGCGGCGTCCTAATCCTGCACCACCGGGATTTTCTCCCCGCACCCGGAACAGGCGCCGTCCTTCAACCGGCCCACCCGCACGCTGTACCCCTCCCGGTCAATGAGCACCTCGCCGCAGGAGGGACACTCGGTGCTGGAAGCCTGCAGGTGCGGGGCGTTACCGATGTACACATAGCGCAGCTTGCGCCGCGCAATGTCCCGGGCCTGCAGCAGCGTGCGCTCGGGCGTGGGCGGCAGTTCCATCTTATAGTTGGGAAAGTAGCGCGAAAAATGCAGCGGTATATCGGGGTCCAGCCCGGCCAGCCAGTCCACCAGCCTGTTGATTTCCTCTGGGCTGTCGTTCAGGCCGGTGACCAGCAAGGTGGTTATTTCCACGTGGCAGCACTTGTGCGCCTGTTCCACCGTGCGCAGTACCGGGTCCAGCCGCCCCGCGCAGGTGCTGCGGTAAAACTGGTCGGTGAACGCCTTGACGTCGATGTTCATGGCGTCAACAAAAGGGAGCAGTTCTTCCAGCGGCTCTTCGTTGACGTAACCGTTGGTCACCAGCACGTTTTTTAAACCGGCCTCCCGGGCCAGCTTGGCGGTGTCGTAAACGTATTCGTACCACATGAAGGGTTCGGAATAAGTATAGGCCAGGCCCACGCAGGGGCGGCCGCGCTCCCGCTGCTCCAAGGCCAATTCCACCGCCTGCTCCGGGCTGAGGTAAAAAGTGGGAGGATCTGCGTGGGCGATGGTCCAGTTCTGGCAAAAGCCGCAGCGCAGGTTGCACCCCACCGTACCCAAGGAGAAAATCAAGCTGCCCGGGTAAAAGTGGTAGAGCGGTTTTTTCTCTATGGGGTCCATGGCGTAGGATGAGCACTGGCCGTAATTGGTGGCGTAAAGGGTGCCGTCCCGGTTTTCCCGCACCCGGCAGAAACCCCTTTTCCCCGGGGCGATGTTGCACAGCCGGGGGCAGACCTTACAGTCGGTTCTACTGCCGGGGCCCTTGTCGTAAAACATTACCTCCCCTTGCAATTTCATTCCTCCCGCTTTATTGCTGCTGTGCTGCTGCCGCCGGCAGGCGGGCCGCCCTGCTAGCGGTACCTGGTCACCGTAAACCGTTCCAGCCGCACGGGCACGCCCGGCTCTATGCCCGCCTTTTGCCTGGCGATGGCCACTTGCTCGGCGGCGGTGTCGATGCCTTCCAGGTCGGGCAGCAACAAGCCCCGCCTGCCCCCGGCGGAAACAATCACCCCGTATTTCTTGGGGTCCAGTTCATCCATGCTTGGCACCGGCTCGGGCTCGCCGAGGATATCCACGGATATGTCCAGCTCGGGCAGCTCCTCGGGCCGCACCGGGTAAAAACGTGGATCGTTTACCGCAGCGCTGACGGCATTGGCCGCAATTTCCTCCACGATGCTGTCCCGCGTCGGAGCAATGGTGCCGATGCAGCCCCGGAGCTGCCCGTGTTTTTTTAAGGAAACGAACACGCCGGCCCGCCGCCCGGCGAATTCGGGCGGCGCCCCCTCCAAGTCACACAGCTTATCCCTTTCCCCGGCAAAGTAGCGCTCCAGCGCCCGGCGGGCCACCTGCACGGGGTAGCTCTCGCCGGCTCGCTCCCGGCCGCGCCACAGCTTGCCCCCCAGCCGGCGCTGTTCTTCCGGGCCGCCCGGCTGCAGTGCGGCCACCATGTAACCTACGCCGAAAGGACCCTCGTAGGAAAGCACCTCGCTTTTCACCGCCAGGCCGTCCAGCGCGCCCAGCATCATGATGATGGGCCGCAGGCCGCACTCGCCGGCCCTTTCCACCAGCTCGTCATCCAGGGAACATATGCCCTCCGCGTCCGCCGCGCCGACCAGCTCCACCATGCGGCGGTCGAAGTCCTTGCCGGCGGGGTCGTAACCAGCCGGCGCGTCGGGGGTCAGCCGGTGCGACAGGTCCCCGCTGGCCAGCACGGCCACTTTCCTGTTCAACCGGCGGGCGGCTTCGCTGACCGCCGCCCCGAAGGAATACAGCTGGGCGTAAGGCAGCATGCCCATGGACACGTGCACCAGGGGCAGGTTGACCCCGGCCCGGCGGATGAAATACAGGGGCGCGGTTATGCCGTGGTCAAGTTCCGCGCGCAGCCCGTGCCGGGCCGCCGTTTTATCGTCAACGCCCGCCACCGGAATTTTTTTGGCGCCGGCCGCGTTCTTGATTTCCCGCACCAGTTCAACGTCGGCGGGCACAGCAAAGCGCACCTCCGGAGCGCCGAACTGCGCCAGGTCGCCCCGCAGCTCGGGCAGGGTGTTCACAGCCACGGCATCCGCAAACACCGTACCGTGCGGAGTAATCATCACCAGCGTTTCCGCACCGCTTTGCTTGACCCGGCGTCCCAGCTCCAGCATGGCTTCTTTGGTCTTGGCCACTTCCCCGTCCCGGCCCCGCCCCACTTCGGGCACCATGATGGGCGGGTGGGGGCAGATTCCACAGAAAACTACCGGCATGGCCGTTCCGCCGCGTCCGCGCCGCGGCGGAATATTCACCCCTTTCCCGCAAATATTTGGCCCGGCCGGGCGCGCCCGGCCGCCGCTTGTCAAGGTTTCACCAGCAGAACCGAACAGTGAATACTTACTGTCTTTTACTAGCTTTACCATGCGCCAGATGGTTCATGCAATACCGCGATAAACGAAATATGCCCCCAAGCATACCAAAAACACGCCGCAAACTGCAATTATCCCGCGGTACACCCCCTGGCTCATGAAACGGCGCCCGCCCGCCACCGCACCCGCCACCAGGCCGTACCAGACCAGATCAGCCAGCAGGTGACCGCTGAGAAAGGCAGCCAGCCCGGCAGTGCCCCGGGCCATGGAGGTGGTGATGTAGGCCAGCCCCACCGTGGCCCACCAGAGGCTCCAATAAGGGTTGGACAGGCTGACCAAAACGCCGGCAGGAACCGGGTGCAGGCCCCGCCTTTCCTCTTCTCCCGCCGGCTTCCCTTCCGGCCGTTCGCCGGCGTCCAGCTGCAGGGAAACGCGGCCGCGCCTGGCATCGCGGTACATGGACCAACCCATGAAAACGAGGAAGGCGCCCCCCACCAGGGCGATGGCCGAATTAACCTGCTCTGAGGCCAGGAACCGGTCGGCGCCCAAAACCAGCAGCACCACCAGCGCCACTTCCAGCAAAGCATGCCCCAGCACCAGCAGCGGCCCGGCCACAAAACCGCGCCGGGCTGTTTCGCCGATGGTCACCGTCAGCAGCGGGCCCGGCATCATGGCCCCGGAGAAACCCACCGCCAGGGCCGTCCAAAATATGGTGCCCAGTTCCATTTATCATCCCGCCGTCTATTTTATATTTTAAATTTATACCAGCAATTGTACAAAGTTTCTTTATTTTTACCCAAATTCCTTCCCCGGTGCCGGGATTATTTATTTCCGGGCAACCGGCGGTCAAAAGCTTACTCGCCGAAATAATCACCGGTGCTCACCTGCCCGGTGACATGCCAAATAATTTTTCCAACAAATTTTTTCCCCGGCATGATAAAATATCGGAAACAACCGGGCGAATTACCCTCGCCCAAAAGGAAGTGGAGCGGTGCAGGTTTCCGGCATTGTCCCCATTTTGCTCAACATCATTTTGCAGGAGCAGCAAAGCCAAAAGCGGAGCCCCGGAAAAGAGCAGGCCGCCGCAAAGCCCGCCGCCCGCCCCCAGCTGCCGCCGGCGCCGGCTGGTGCAGCCGGCGAAGAAACAGCGGCCGCCCGCCTGCGCACCGCTGAAAGCGGCGATCCGGTGCTGCTGCCGCTGCCGCTGAAAAGCACCCTTTTCCCGGACGCCCGTTTCTTTATCTTTCACAGGCCCCAGGATGAAAAACGGGAAAACCGCAGCCGCGGGGGCGAAGAAGCTGCGGAAACCGGCATTGCCTTCAGCCTGGCCACCCGCCACCTGGGACGCCTGTTTTTCACGCTGGCCCGGCGGGCGGAAACAATCAACATCGCCTGCTATGCCGAAAGGGAAGAAACAGCCGCGCGCCTGGCTTCCCGGTCGGCCGAGCTGCAGCGGCAGTTGCAGAGCGCGGGCTTTGCCCGGGTGATTTTCCGCTGCACCGTCCTGGACCGCAGCCCTGCCGGCCGGCAGCCCGCATTTGCTTCTCCCAGCCTGCTGGACCGGAAGGTATAATCCCGAGGAGTGAAGGTACGTGCAGGAAAAAAAGAAAGAGAAACAAGCAGCGGAACAAACCGCCGACCGTTACGCCGCGGCCCTCAGCTACCAGCCCGGCCGGGACGAAGCACCCCGGGTCACCGCCGCGGGGCGGGGCGAACTGGCCCGCACCATCCGCGAAATGGCCGAGGCGCACGGCGTTCCCGTTTACGAGGACGCCGGCCTGGCCAAAACGCTGTACAGGCTGGGCGTCAACACCGAAATCCCGCCCGAGCTATACGAAGCGGTGGCCCAGGTGCTGGTGTTTGTGGCCCGGCTGGACAAAAAAACCTCCCCTTAACCCCCTTCTCCCTACTACAGGCAACTTGACAGGGGGTCCATGATTTCCATCCGAATTGTCATATTTTTATGTTGAACGGTTATTTTTAGCAAGTGAATGGTTGTTCAGCGTTCCCCAGCGGTTGCGTCAACCACCCCGGTCCTATTGATTTTTAACTGATTATACAATATCTTTATATTAATTAGTGATTGAACGTTCAGTCATTTAGCAACATTTTTAAATTAGTCAATGAGTGAACGTTCAGTCATTTGGTAGCAAACGGAAAAGGGCCCGCGCGCCCTTTTCCACAAACAATTCCGCACCGCTAGTACGGGTGCAACGACAAATTTTGCCGTAAAAGGAGGAACCGGAAGAGATGAAGCGCAGCATCAACAGGGCCGCCGTTCTGGGTGCCGGCGTGATGGGCGCCACAATTGCCGCCCACCTGGCCAACGTGGGCATCCCCACTTACCTACTGGACATCGTACCCAACCAGCTTACGCCCGAAGAGGAGAAAAAGGGCCTTTCCCTGGATAGCCCGCAGGTTAGAAACCGGCTGGCCACTAGCGCCATCCAGCAGCTGCTCAAGGCCAGGCCGGCACCGCTCTACGTGCCCGAAAACGCGGAGCTTATAACGCCGGGCAACTTTGAAGACCACATGCAGTGGCTGGGCGAATGCGACTGGATCATCGAAGTGGTCGTGGAAAGGCTGGACATCAAGCAAAGCTTGATGAAGAAAGTGGAAACCTCCCGCAAACCCGGATCTATTGTCAGCACCAACACCTCAGGCATTTCCATCAATAAAATCTGCGAAGGGCTGTCACAGGAATTCAAGCAGCATTTCCTCGGCACCCACTTCTTTAACCCGCCCCGCTACATGAAGCTGCTCGAGCTCATTCCCTGTAACGAAACCCTGCCGGAAATCATGGCATTCATGCGCGATTTCGGGGAAAAAGTACTGGGCAAAGGCGTTGTTATCTGCAAGGACACCCCCAACTTCATCGCCAACCGCATCGGCGTTTACGCCATGTGCGCCACCATCAAGGCCATGGTGGACTTCGGGTTCACCATCGAGGAAGTTGACGCGCTGACCGGGCGCGTAATGGGACATCCCAAGAGCGCCTCGTTCCGCACGCTGGACATGGTGGGCCTGGACGTTATGCTGCACGTGGCCAAAAACGTCTACGACGTATCCGACGATCCCAAGGAAAAAGCCGTGTTCGAACCGCCCGCCTTTCTCCAGAAAATGCTGGAAAACAAGTGGCTCGGTGATAAAACCAAGCAGGGGTTTTATAAAAGGGTTAAAACGGACAAGGGCCGCGAAATCCTGGTGCTGGACTATGAAAAAATGGACTACCGGCCCAGGAAAGAGGTCCAGTTTGCCTCGCTGCAAGCAGCCAAACAGGCGGGTAAGACCATCAACCAGATGAAAACCCTGCTGGCCGGCAAAGATAAGGCCGCGGAATTTGCCTGGCGCGTCACCAAAGAAACGCTGGTATACGCCGCCAACCTGCTGGGCGTAATTGCCGACGACGTGCAGTCCATCGACGACGCCATCAGGTGGGGCTTCAACTGGGATCTGGGTCCCTTTGAAACCTGGGACGCCCTTGGCGTCAAAGAAGTGGCGGAACGCCTCAAGGCCGAAGGCGAGCCCGTGCCCAAGGTGGTGGAAGAACTACTGGCCGCGGGCCGCACCAGCTTTTACGAGAAAAAGGACGGCGTGCGCTGCTACTTCGATCCCCAAACCAAGGGAACGGTACAGGAGCGCATCCCCGAAGGCGTCATCTTCCTCACGCCCCTCAAGGAACAAAACAAGGTCATCAAATCCAACAACGGCGCCAGCCTCATCGACATCGGCGACGGCGTGGTGTGCCTGGAGTTCCACAGCAAGGCCAACAGCATCGGCGACGATATCGTCAACATGATGAATTTCGCCGTCAAAGAAGTGGAAAAGAATTACGAGGGTATGGTCATCGGCAACTTCGGGCAGCACTTTTCCGTGGGGGCCAACCTGTTCCTGGTGCTGATGGAAGCCGAGGACGACGAGTTCGACGAGTTGGAAATCATGGTGGACGAGTTCCAGAAGGCCAACATGCGCCTCAAATACTGCCAAAAGCCCGTGGTGGCGGCGCCGCACGGCATGACCGTGGGCGGCGGCTGCGAAATCTGCATGCACTCTCACGTAGTTAATGCCGCGGCGGAAACGTACATGGGCCTGGTGGAAGTGGGCGTCGGCCTGGTACCCGGCGGCGGCGGGTGCAAGGAACTGGCTTTCCGGGCTGCAGAAATGCTGCCGCCCAAAAGTCAGGTCAACACCGGCGGCACCAACACCGTGCAGCCCATGATCAACCGCGCCTTTGAAAATATCGCCATGGCCAGGGTAGCCACCAGCGCCTTCGAGGCCATCAAGCTGGGTTACATGCGTCCCACGGACCGGGTCAGCATCAACCGCGACCGGGTTATCGGCGACGCCAAGAAGCTGGTGCTGCAAATGGTCGAGGAGGGTTTCCGGCCGCCGCGGCCCAAAAAAATGCAAGCCGTGGGCGATGCCGGCTATGCCGCCATTGAACTGGCCATCCAAACCATGCTTTGGGCCAAGCAAATCAGCGAACATGACGCTAAAATCGCCAGGAAAGTCGCTTACATCGTTACCGGCGGCGGCGTGACACCGGGTACCGAGGTGACCGAGCAGGACCTGCTGGATCTGGAGCGGGAGGCCTTCCTCAGCCTGCTGGGTGAACCCAAGACCCTCGACCGGATGAGATACATGTTGAAGTATAACAAACCGCTGAGGAATTAAGGGGGGTAGGAAAATGAGAGAAGCTGTCATCGTCAGCGCAGTACGTACCGCAGTAGGCAAGGCACCCCGGGGCACTTTGCGTAAAACCCGGCCGGAATACATGGGCGCCGAGGTAATTAAGGCCTTGCTGCAAAGAACTCCCGGCCTGGACCCCGCTGAAATAGACGATGTTTTGATCGGCTGCGCCTTCCCGGAAGCCGAGCAGGGCATGAACATGGCCCGCTTGCTGGTGCTGAAGGCCGGTTTGCCCAACTCCGTTCCCGCCGCCACGGTTAACCGTTTTTGCTCCTCCGGGCTGGAAACCATCGCCATGGGCGCCACCCGCGTCATGGCGGGGTTCGCCGACGTTTACCTGTGCGGCGGCGTGGAGAGCATGAGCCTGGTGCCCATGGGCGGCAACAAGGCCATGCCCGACCCGGAACTGATGGAGATTTGCCCCGAGGCCTACATGGGCATGGGCTTAACGGCGGAAAACGTGGCCGAAAAGTACGGCATTACCAGGGAAATGCAGGACGAGTTCGCGCTGCAGAGCCATACCAAGGCCGCCAGGGCCATCCAGGAAGGCCGGTTTAAAGAGCAGATCGTCCCTCTCACCGTCAAGCAAAAAACCCGCGCCAAGGGCAAGCTGCAGGAAAAAACCATCACCTTCGACACCGATGAGGGGGTGCGAACCGACACCTCCATGGAAGCCCTGGCCAAGCTGCGCCCGGTGTTCAAGACCGGCGGCACGGTGACGGCGGGCAACAGCTCCCAAACCAGCGACGGCGCCGCCGCGGTAATGATCATGAGCCGCGAAAAGGCCGAGGCGCTGGGGCTCAAGCCCATGGCCGTGTTCCGCTCTTACGCGGTAGGCGGCTGCCCGCCGGAAATCATGGGCATCGGCCCCACGGTAGCCATACCCAAGGCCCTGAAGCTGGCCGGCATTACCAAGGACCAGGTGGACGTGTTCGAACTGAACGAGGCCTTTGCCGCCCAAGCTCTGGCCTGCATCAAGGTGCTGGAGCTGGATCCTGCCAAGATAAACTTTAACGGCGGAGCCATAGCGCTCGGCCACCCCCTGGGCTGCACCGGCGCCAAGCTGACCACCCAACTGGTGTACGAAATGCAGCGGCAAAATGCCCGTTACGGCGTTGTGAGCATGTGCATCGGCGGCGGCATGGGCGCGGCCGCGGTCTTGGAGAGGGTGGACTAGCCCGGCTGACTGCGGTTGCCCCGCGGCGGGCAGCCGCAGCATGCAGCCGCAGCATTTTTTAAAATAAACCAAATTAAATTAAATATTTATTCCCGTAAGGAGGAAAAACGCTATGCAAAAGGGCGCAATGTTTTTGCTGGAAAGCGTCGACCCCAACCAAATTTTCACGCCGGAAGACTTTACCGACGAGCACCGGATGATCGCCGATACCGTTGCTGATTTTGCGCAAAACGAGATCCAGCCCAGGATAGAAGAACTGGACGCTCAAAAAGAGGGGCTCATGCGCTCGATGCTGGAAAAAGCCGGCGAACTGGGCCTGCTGGGCGCCGATATCCCCGAAGAATACGGCGGCGACGAAATGGGTAAAATCGCGTCCGCCATCATCACCGAGAACGTATCGCTGGGCGGCTCCTTCGCCGTCAGCCACGGGGCCCATACCGGCATCGGCTCCTTGCCCATCATTTTGTTCGGCAACGAAGAGCAAAAGAAAAAATACCTGCCGGGCCTGGCCACCGGTAAGCTGGTGGCGGCTTACGCCCTTACCGAGCCCATGGCCGGTTCGGACGCATTGAGCGCCCGCACCAAGGCGGTGCTGTCGGAGGACGGTAAATACTACATTCTCAACGGGGAAAAAATATTTATCACCAATGCCGGCTTCGCCGACGTGTTCGTCACCTACGCCAAGGTGGATGGCGATAAGTTCACCGCGTTCATCGTGGACCGGGACACCCCCGGGTTCTCCGTGGGCGCCGAGGAAAAGAAACTGGGCATCAAGGGTTCCTCCACCTGCTCTTTAATATTCGAAGATGCCAAGGTGCCGGTGGAAAACGTGCTGGGCGAAATCGGCAAGGGGCACGTTATCGCCTTCAACATTTTAAACATCGGCCGCTACAAGCTGGGTGTAGGCGGCGTGGGTTCCTCCAAGGGCGCGCTGGCCGTGGCCGCCAATTACGCCATGCAGCGCCAGCAGTTCGGCCTCCCCATCGCCAAGTTCGGCATGATTAAAAATAAGATTGCGCAAATGGCCGCCAAGATTTACGCTTCGGAAAGCCTGGTCTACCGCCTGGTTGGTGAAATCGAGGAAGCGCTGGAGGGCAAAACCGACGGCAAGGAAATCGGCGCCGCCATCGAAGACTACGCCATCGAGTGCTCCATCGCCAAGGTACACGCTTCGGAAACCCTGGATTACGTGGTTGATGAAACCCTGCAGATCCACGGCGGTTATGGTTACACCCAGGAGTACCCGGTGGAACGCTTCTACCGCGACGCCAGGATCAACCGCATCTTCGAAGGCACCAACGAGGTCAACCGCCTGATCATCCCCGGCACACTGCTGCGGCGCGGTATGAAAGGGCAGCTGCCCCTGCTGCAGGCCGCCCAGGCCCTGGCCGACGAGCTGACTTCCCTGCGGGCCAAGATGCCCACCGGCGACGAAGCGCCGCTGGAAATCGAGTTCGACATGCTGGACCGCGCCAAGAAGATGTTCCTGATGATCGGCGGTACCGCAGCCCAGAAGTACATGCAGAAGATCGCCAAGGAACAGGAAATCATCGAAATCCTGGCCAACATGGCCATTGAAATATACGCCATGGAAAGCGCGCTGCTGCGGGCCAAGAAAGCTTTGAACAATGATGCCGAAAACGCGGAAACCAAAGTGGAACTGGCCCTGGCGTACGTGTATGACTCTTTCCCGAAACTGGAAATGTGGGGCAAGCAGGCCCTGGCCTATATGTTTGAGGGCGGCGAAATGCTGCGTACCAACCTCAGCGTTCTCAAACGCCTGGGCAAATTCCAGCCCGTCAACCTCATTGGCATCCGCCAGAAGATTGCCGGCAAGGTCCTGGAAGCCGGTAAATATGTGGTATAGTGCAACCCCTCCAAGTGCCGGTCCATGACCCTTGGCGGTCATGTTTTCCGGGAACCCGGCGGCGGCTCTAGCTTCCGTCGGGTTCCCGGCGGCGCTTTTTTAATTTTAATAATTTAGGGAGGAGGTGGCACATGGCCAAGCGCACCGGGGAAAAGTACAAAGCCATTATTGAAGCTGCAGTAAAGGTCATCGCGGAAAACGGCTACCATAACTCCCAGGTGGCTAAAATTGCCAAGGAAGCGGGGGTGGCCGACGGCACCATTTACCTTTATTTTAAGAATAAAGAAGACTTGTTGATATCGCTTTTTCGCGTGAAGATGGGCGAATTCGTCGCCAGCGCCCGGCAGGAACTGCGCAGCCTGAGCAACCCTTTTGAACAACTGGCCAAGCTGATAAGCCTGCATTTTTCCAGGCTGCAGGAAAACCGTCACCTGGCGCTGGTATTGCAAATAGAGCTTCGCCAGTCTGACGCTTCCATTCGCTCGGGTATAGCCGCTCCGCTGAAGGAGTATTTCAACATTATTGACGATGTGGTCAACGAAGGCGTCCGCCTCGACGCGTTCAGGCGGGATGTCAACCCCAAGCTGGTCCGGCAAATGATATTCGGCACCATGGACGAAGTGGCCACGTCTTGGGTAATGTCGCAGCGTCACTACAAGCTGACAGACCAAATCAAGCCGGTGTACAGCCTGCTGGCCCAGGCACTGGCCCGGGAAGGAAAGTTTCGGCCCTTTCCCAACCACGTGCTAAATAATGCCGGGTAATCTCCCGAGCATTTTTTTTGCCCGCCGGCCCGTGCGGGTACAGGAAAAATTGAGCAAAGCGCCCGCTGAAGTGGTGGAGAAGGAGCGCGGCAAAGAGGCCGAGCTTGCTTCCCAGGTCGGAGCCTATGCTCCAAAGCTCGGCCTTGCTTAATTCTCTAACCTTAAACTAAACCGGAAAGAACGGAAACCCGCACTATTATCCCCAACA
Organism: uncultured Peptococcaceae bacterium; assembly: GCA_913064925.1. Taxonomy (GTDB): domain Bacteria; phylum Bacillota; class Desulfotomaculia; order Desulfotomaculales; family Desulfallaceae; genus CAJYBN01. The sequence continues at coordinate 5,662 of CAJYBN010000016.1, read as the reverse complement.
ACTTGTTGTTTTCGTCCGTAACTGCTATAGGGTATTTAGTGTCCGTAGCCATAGGTATCAAGTCCTGAACGTATGTGTCCGGACCTGTGGTGTAAAAATCATTTCTCAAAATATCCTTCAATTGTTTATTTTCTTGAATGGCCCTGATGGCATCGTCAATGGTAACAATTCCCTGCAGTTTTCTCTCGCTGTCGACAACGAACACGCTGGAAATGCCGTTTGACTCCATAGCTTTCACCGCCACCCTGGGACCGTCTTTGAGATATACCAGAGCCGAGGTTTTAAACATGATGTTCTTGGCCTGCAATATCCTAGACCTGTCTATGTCCTTGATAAATTCTTCAATATATTGACTTTGCGGGTTGGAAATAAGTTCCTCCGGGGTGCCGATTTGTTCAATTTTTCCGTCTTTCATTACCGCAACCCTGTCGCCAATTTTAAAGGCCTCGTTCACGTCGTGGGTAATAAAAATGATCGTCTTTTTTAATTTTGCTTGAATATCCAAAAGTTCATATTGCATCTCGCGGCGAATCAACGGGTCCAGGGAGCTGAAAGGTTCGTCCATCAACAGGATATCCGGGTCATTGGCCAGCGCCCGGGCCAAACCGACTCGCTGCTGCATTCCCCCGCTCAGCTCGCTGATTTTTTTGTCTTCCCAGCCTTCGAGACCGACGCTGGCAAGGACCGTTTTGGCGATCTCCCTTCTTTTTTCTTTGGGCACGCCCCGTATTTCCAGGCCGTATTCGACGTTTTTAATCACGTTGCGGTGCGTCAAAAGCCCGAAATGTTGAAAGACCATGGCCAGCTTTTTCTGCCTTAATTCCATGAGCTCTTTTTTTGCATAGTGAACAATGTTTTCACCATCGATATATATATTCCCCTCTGTTGGCCGGTTCAGCAAGTTTAAGCAGCGAATCAGAGTGGACTTGCCGCTTCCGGACAAGCCCATGATAACAAAGGTTTCACCCTCGTATACTTCAAAGGATACATCATGCACTCCGACTGTATGACCGGTGTCTTCTAGAATTTTGTTTTTGGGTACTCCGCTTTTAACTTTTTCCAGTACGGCCTTGGGGTGGGGGCCGAAAATTTTTGTTAGATGCTCTACTTTAACTTTTACCGTCATTTCGACTCCTGCTTTCCAATTTTTTAATACTATTCCGGTATTTCGAACCGGTTGGCAATGCCCTGGGAAATTCTATCGATGATGATCGCCAAAAAGACAATACTCAACCCGGACTCAAAACCGCGAGCAATGTCTAACCGGTTAATGGCAATCAACACTTCCATCCCCAATCCCTTGGCGCCGATCATGGAAGCGATAACCACCATGGCCAGGGCCATCATGGTCGTTTGGTTGATTCCGGCCATAATAGTGGGCAGCGCCTGGGGAAGCTGCACTTTTGTAAGCAGCTGCCAGCGTGAGGAGCCAAAGGACTCGGCGGCTTCAACCATTTCCTTGGGTACCTGGCGAATGCCCAGGTTCGTCAGCCTGATCACCGGCGGGACCGCGTAGATGGTAGTGGCAAACACGGCCGGAACTTTCCCCAGATCAAAGAAAATTACGGCCGGAATCAGGTACACAAAACTGGGCATGGTTTGCATGCCGTCCAAAATGGGCTTGATTGCCGTATCCAAGTGGGAACTGTACGTCATTAAAATTCCGATGGGAATGCCGATTAACAGGGATATAACCACCGAGGTTAACACAATGGCCAGGGTCGACATCATTAATTCCCACAGGCCGAAGGTACCCACAATAAATATTAAAAGGGCAAAGACCAAACCGGATAACAGGTTTTTTAACCGCCATCCCAGAACAAAAACAACAGCCACCACAAGCCACCAGGGCAGCCACTGCAAGAACTTTTCACTATAAACCATGAACCATAAAATGCTGTTGTTTATTACGTCAAAAAATGCACCGTAATTGGCTTTAAGCCAATCTATTAACATATCTACATAAATGCCCAAATTAAAACGCCAGTAGTCCGGAAAATCATGCATAAACTCGTTTGGTTGCAGTGATTTACTGCAACCCCTTTCCCCCCACTCTGGATAATTTTAATTTAGTAAAATACAGAGAAAGTTGGTTTACCCGCGAAACCAACTTTCCCTGCAAGTATATCTTCTACATTTACTCCAGTGCAGCCTTCACTTTTTGAGCGATTTCTTCAGGCACCCAAGCGGTCCAAAGGTCTTCATGTTGCTTTAAAAACCACTTGGCGGCCTCTTTTGTGTCGACTTCGTTATCTTGCATGTAGGCCAGGGCTTCAGAGGTCAGCTGGCTGCTGGTTTGGTAGTGTTTTAAGAATTCCACCACTTCCGGGGCTTTTTCAGGCATACTGCTGTGCACGGCAACAGTAACATCATTGCTCGGCCATTCGCAGGCATACCCGTTGTTCCATTTTTCGTCGGAATACTCCTCATCTTCCAGCAAGGTAAGGTCATACTTACCGGTAATCCAGGTGGGCTCCCAATAATAACCGACCCAGGGTTTTCCCTCTTCCACGGCCTTGGCAATTCCGGCGGCCAGCGCAGTATCGGAACCGGGACGGAAGTAATTAAAGGTCTTGTCCAAACCGTAGTTTTGATATTTGGTATATAAAATTTCATCGACCTTCCAGCCCGGTATGGCACCGTAAATACGTCCTTTGCTCGGATCCTCGGGGTCTTTAAACAGCTCCCAGTATTTGGGCAGATCCTTGACTGATTTCAAATCCGGTGCCATGGGTTCTATTCCCCTGGCGGGATCTCCTTTGATGACAAAAGTAGGCACGTATAATCCCTGGGCATTGTCATCGAAATTTACGGAAACCTCGATTATTTCTCCTTTTTCAATGGCATCGTTATAGATGTCGATGATGTTTTGTTTCCACAATTCCATGTAAATGTCTATGTCCCCGTTTCTAAAGCCGGTAAAAGTAGCTGGGGTTGAACCGGGGATGACGTCGGTTTTGTACCCGTAACCATTTTCAATAATAAACCCGGCTACGTCGTTATGAAAACGAATACTGTCCCAACCGGGGTCGGCGAACACAAGGGTTGGTTTTTCTTTTTCCTTTGCGTTTTCATTGGCAGCTTGCTCACCTTGATTGCCGCAACCGGCAACAATTAACGAAATAGTTAAAATACATAAAAATACTAAAACCCGCGGTATCCCTTTACCGAAATTAATCATTTGCAACCTCCCTTGAATCTTTCTCAAAATTTTTCGCACTTCCAACTTATTATATATTAATAGTGTGCTGGTTTAAAACTGCTTAAAAATAAAAAATAACATAAAATAGGTTAATTATTCTGCGTAAATTACACATTACTATCTATTACTTACATTTAGGGAAACAAAACAGAGAGAACTCCCCGTTTTCAAAGGCTCTCTGTTAGTGATGTCTTTATAAACAGGGAAGCAGGCAGCTTTTTCCAGAAAAAGCTGCCTGCCCCTTTTTGTACCCTTTACAGAACTGCCCGGTGCCGCAAACCGGGTAGGGTCGGGCCCTCAAGCTGGAAGCAGATAAATACCGTCATAGTTAAAAAACCCCCGTGAAGGTGTTTTAACAGCACCGGGGTGAAGTAAGAATTACGCTAAATGACCCGGAGCCTGCCCAAGACCCCCAGCAGCAAGATACTGAAGCGGGACCTGCGCAAGGGATACAGTGATTTTACGGGGCGTCGTAAAACCTGCCCTCGTTGTTCATGAAGGTCTGCAGCGCGCTTTCCCGGTCCAGCGGCCCGCTGGTGGGGGTGGAACGCCCGGCAAAATATTTCACTATGCCCGAGTAAATGGCAAAGGCGACCTTGCCCTGGTAACCCGGGTCGCACATCAATTTTTCCTCCTTGGGGTTGGAAATAAAGCCTATTTCTACGATAACTGCCGGCATCTTGGCGTGGCGAGTGGTATAATAGTCCACTTCCTTGGCCTTGCGGCGGGTGTTTTTCAGCTGGCGGACCAGTTCGGCCTGGATACACTGGGCCAGCTTTTCCCCTTCCCGGGAACCGGGCTGGTAAAACGTCTGTGCCCCGTGTTCCCGGGGGCCTGATTTAAAGCTGTTGACGTGGATACTAATAAAAGCGTCGGCATTGCGGTCGTTGGCCAGGGCGACCCGCCTGGCCAGGTCCTGCCGCTTACGGGTTATCAAACGCCCGCCGCCGGGGTCGCTGAGGTCAACGTCCGTTTCCCTGGTGAGCAGCACCATGGCGCCGGCCTGGCTTAGGATGATGGCCAGTTTGCGCGACACCTCCAGGGTGACGTCTTTTTCTATAACACCCGACGGCCCCTTGGAACCGGGGTCAATTCCCCCGTGTCCCGGGTCGACGACGATAACCCTGTTGGCCACCGACCAAGACAACGCGGCGACTTTGCGGTTTTCCACGCCGTCCAGCACCGCCCGGCCGGCAAATACAACCGCCGCCGCCAGCGACAGCAGTAACAGCAAGTACCTGGCCCTCACCCTGAACACCCGCAGCATTTCGCCCACTCCTCCCGGCAATATAAACGGGGGGTGGCTTCACCCCCGTAAAAAAATATGCCGGGGCAAAGTGGGATATGCAATCATTTGTGCCCGGGCCCCGCGAGCCGCCGGGCAAAAAAGAAGGAAATACGCAATTTGCGTATTTCCTTCTTTCCTAACTTTAACGCTTGGAGTATTGAGGCGCGCGGCGGGCTTTCTTCAAGCCGTACTTACGCCTTTCTTTCATGCGCGGGTCTCGGGTTAAGAACCCCGCTTTTTTTAACACCGGGCGCAGGTTGGGATCCGATTCCACCAGCGCGCGGGCAATGCCCATTTTAATGGCACCCGCCTGGCCGCTGATGCCTCCGCCCAACACCTTGGCAATGACGTCAAAACGGCCGCTGGTTCCGGTAAGTTCCAGTGGCTGCCGGGCAATAATTTCCAGGGTTTTCCTACCGAAATATTCATCAATGTTTTTATCGTTAACTAAAAACTTCCCTTCACCGGGCCGCAAAAAAACCCTGGCCACCGCGTTTTTCCTGCGCCCGGTGCCGTAAAATTGTATTTGGGCCACTCACGCTCCTCCTTCCGACCGTTACATTTCCCAAATTTCCGGCTGCTGTGCTTGGTGAGGGTGCTCGCTGCCGCGGTACACCCGCAGTTTTCTGGCCATGTCCCTGCCCAAGCTGTTGTGGGGCAGCATGCCGGTAACGGCCTTGTAAACCGCCAGCTCGGGCTTGGTCTGCATTAACTGGTCGTAGCGGGTAGCCTTAATGCCGCCCGGATAACCAGAGTGACGGTAATACATTTTTTGCCGCAGCTTATTGCCGGTAAGCACTACTTTTTCCGCATTTATGATTATAACATGATCTCCGGTGTTGACGTGGGGCGTAAAATCGGGCTTATGCTTGCCCCGCAGTATTTTGGCGGCCTCGGCAGCCAGGCGCCCCAGCACCTTGCCTTCACCGTCGATAATGTACCACTTGCGTTTCACTTCCTGGGGTTTAGCCATATACGTTGTCCTCATCATTATTTACCTCCCGTTACAGAGAAAAACCGCAGGCAAACCGGGGGCTCGGGCGGTTGCCTTATGGGTCACACGTACGTGTATTTTATTACAAAGGTTTACCTGTGTCAAGGGGGTTGCCGCTCCCGCACAGGGATTCGTCAAAGTCAGCGTTCAAAGATGGCTCATTTAAATGCTTAAAACG
>CAJYBN010000015.1 GCA_913064925.1 uncultured Peptococcaceae bacterium | reverse complement strand
GGATGCTGCACAGCAGCGTCTCCAGGGTCTGGGCCCGGCGGTCCGCCAGGAAGTTTTTCTTGATTTCCTGGTGCGCGAAAACTTGCCGGATGGCCATGTGTCCGAAATTCACCGCCAGCTTGGCCCCCACCAGAATACCGATGACCTTGAGGACTTTGATACCCAGTGACTTAAGGTCCTCAGGCGATATGATGTGCACGTTGAATATTTCCAGGATGATTACCGCGGCAATAAAATAACCCCCGTAAAGGAGCAGTGTTTTCAATAAAACGCGCACCGAGCGGATAAAATTATCCGAAACGATGCTCCTGCTTTTTTCCCCGTCCTGCCCGCTTTCCTTAATCACCCGGTCCAGCAGCCGGGACAGCAGCTTGACCAGCAGGAAGGTTGCCGCCAGGGTCGCCAAGGAAAGAGCCACGTCCACGGCCAGGCCTTCCAGGTTGCCGGGCGTCAACCAGCTGCGCAGCTGCGCCGTTAACGCTTCCCACTGCTTGTTAAAAATTTTTTCCACCCCCGCATATTACAGGCGTCTTTTCTGCAGGTATTATAACATAAAATGACAAGGGGCGCGTTAATCTTCTATATTATTTCTTGGCCTTGTTGCTTGCCTTGCGCAAGCGGTTTTTTCGGCCCGCACAAACAATTCCCCGCAAGATTAACCTCATAACCCACTAACTGCCAGGGTATAACTAATACCGTGACTTGTTACGCGGGGGTAGAAGCATGTCCTGGCTGAAAACGCTGTTGCAATATTTGCTGTACCACAAGCCCCGGCCGGAGTCCACCGTTTTTCAGGCAGGTATAGAGGATAAGCCGGGGCAAGCGGAAACAGGGCTCGCCGGCGGGGCGGGCGGTCGTCGGCAGCCGCAGGCCGCGGGCGGCGGGGGGCAAAAAACCTCCGGCAGGAAAAAGCGCGGCTACTCCGCCAGGGAGAAATTCAGCGGCCAGGTGGAGGAAAACCTTTCCATAGAAGAGATACTGCAGGGCGAGGTGAAGCTGGCTTACAGCCTGGAAGAAAACAGGCGGGTGCTGGCAAAAATTTTCCACGTGCCCCAGAACAAGGACGTGGTGCTGCGCAGCCTGTCCATCGGCACAAACCCGCCCGTTAAGGCGCTGCTGGTGTTCATTGACGGCATTACCAACGCCCAGGTGCAGAACCTGGCGATACTGCAGCCCCTGATGGTGCTTTCGGGGCTGGTTGACGAGCGGCGGGGGGCGGGTCACGCCGGCAGCGTGTACCGGGATTTGTTCGACCGCGTGCGGGAGGCACTGCTGCCCAATAACCAGGTTGCCGAAACCGACACCTATCGACGGGTTGTGGACGACGTGCTGGGAGGCAATAGCGCCTTGCTCATCGACGGCTTCAACCAGGCCTTGCTGTTGGAAACCAAGGGCTGGCACTACCGCAGCGTGGGCACTCCCCAGGTAGAGGCCGTAATCCAGGGCCCTCAGGAGGCGTTTACCGAGCAAATCAGGATCAATACCTCGCTGGTCAGGAAGATCATCCGCGATCCGGCCCTGGTGACGGAATTCATCAAGGTGGGAAAAAGTTCGCCCTTGCAGTGCGCCGTCATGTACATGGCCAACCTGGCCAACCCCGACCTGGTGCGGGAGGTGAAAAGGCGGCTGTCCAACATCCGCGCCGATTACGTGCAGGAAACCGGGCTGATGGAGCAGATGATCGAGGACAATCCCTATTACCCGGCGCCCCAGGTGCTGCGCACGGAACGGCCCGACCGGGTGGCCGCCAACATCATGGAGGGCAAGGTGGGCATCCTGGTGGGCGGCAATCCATTTGCCATGGTGGTACCCGTCACCTTTTGGGACCTCATGCAGGTCCCGGAGGATGCCTACGTGCGCTGGCCGTTCGGTTCCTTTATGCGCCTGATACGCTACGCCGGCCTGTTTCTGGCTATGCTGCTGCCCGCCCATTATGTGGCCATAGTGGGTTACCACCAAGAGTTCATTCCCACCGACCTGCTGCTGGCCATGACGGGTTCCCGGGAAAAGGTACCCTTTCCGTCCATCGTCGAGGTGCTTATCATGGAGTTGTCCTTTGAGCTTATCCGGGAAGCCGGTATCAGGATACCGGGCACTGTGGGTACCACCCTGGGTATTATCGGCGCGCTCATCCTGGGCCAGGCGGCGGTGGCCGCCAACATCGTCAGCCCCATCCTGATCATCGTGGTGGCGGTGACCGCCCTGGGTTCCTTTGCCATACCCAATTACTCTTTTTCCGTTTCCATCAGGGTACTGCGGTTCGTTTACATTTTTCTCGCTGCTCTGTTGGGCTTGCTGGGCATCCTGGTGGGGTTTTTCATACACGCGGGCTTATTGGTAAGCCTGAAGTCCTTCGGGTCTCCCTTCATGGCCCCGGCAGTGCCGGTGATGCGCAAGGGCCACGATTATTTCCTGCGGGGCATGGCGTGGCAACAGGAAACCAGACCTGATTACGTCGAGCCGCTGCAGGAGCGCCGCCAGCCCCGCATCAGCCGCAGGTGGCTGTACACCCGCCGCGGGCGGCAGGGCGGTGATGGTCCGTGAGCCGGCAGCAGCCTGTAGTGGGGGTATCCGAGGCGATTACCGTCCTATTCATATTTATATCGGCCAAGGTATTGCTCACCCACATAATCTTGGTTTTGCACGCCGGGATGAACGCCGCTTGGGCCATACCCATTCTGGATACGGCGGTGGCGCTGCTGGGGGTGTGGCTGCTGGTATCGCTGCTGGACAGGTACTCCGGACGGGACCTGGTGCAGATAGGCGAGCACTTGACCGGTCCTTACGTCAACCTGCTGTTTTCCCTGTTTTACCTGGCGGTATTTCTGGGCGGGGCCGGGCTGGCCCTGCGGGCCGCCAGCGAGCGGATGGTGGCGGGGTTTTTGCCGGACACCCCCATCAGTGTGGTGGCTTTTTCATTTCTCCTGGGCAGCACGGTGGTCAGCTATCTGGGACTGGAGGCGGTGACCCGCAGTGCCAGGTTCCTGGCGGGCGTGCTGGTGGTGTCCGCCCTGGCGCTGGCGGTGCTGACCGTTCCCATGTGGCAGTTGCACGTTTTTTTTCCCCTGTGGGGGGCCGGGCCTTGGAAACTTCTGCTGGGTGCCCTGGCGAATACGGGGGACTTCGTGCAAATCCTGCTGCTGGGCCTCATTGCCCCCTTCCTGCCCGCCAGCAAAATAAAACACGTGGGGGTGTGGGGCGTCGTTATCGGCGGCTTTTTCATTTTTCTGTTCATACTACTGCCGCTGCTGATCTTTACTTTTCCCGCGGCCAGCGAACTGACGCTGCCCTCCTTCGAAGTGGCCAGGATCATCAGCATCGGCCGCTTCGGGCAGCGCTTGGAAATCGTATTTATGCCCATCTGGGTGTTTGGCAACCTAATTTTTTTAGCTATCTCCCTGTATGCGGGGGCCGCCGTGCTGACCAGCCTGTGCCGGCTGAATGATGTTAGGCCCTTCGTCCTGGCCGTGGCCGCGCTGGTAATGACGGTGGCTTTTGTGCCGCAAAACGTGGCCCAGACCACTTACTGGAGCCACCGGTATCTCAGCCAGTACAGCTTCGGCGTGTTGGTCGTCGTATTATTGTTCTTGCACGCGGCCGGGGCTTTTAAGAAAGGCAGGGGAGGGGGGAAACAATGAGAAGGGTGCTTGGCGTGCTGGCCCTTTTGCTGCTGGTGATGCTGCCGGCGGGCTGTTACGACTATTCCGAGCCCGACGAAAAGGCCTGGGTGATGGCCATGGGCCTTGACCGGGGAAGGCAAAACGTGCTTACCGTTACGGCGGTGATCGCCGTGCCCAAGAACATCGCCGGGAGCGGCGGCGGGCAGCCCGCGGCGGGAGGCGGCGGTAAAAACTTTTTCACCGTTTCCCTGGAGGCGCCTACGCTGCTCAGCTCCCTGGAACTGCTGAACGCCGTGGTGGACCGGCGGGCTGACTTATCCCATATCAAATGGTTCGTTTTTTCCCGGGAGCTGGCTGAGCAGGGTATCGGCGAGTACCTTGCTCCTATCTCCAGGTTTTACCAGTTCCGCCGCACCTCGCTCATGCTGGTTTGCCAGGGGCGGGCTGAGGATTTCCTGGCCCGGGGGTTGCCCGTTCTGGAAGACAACGCGGGCAAGTACTACGAGCTGATGCACCGGGGCTGGCGCTATACCGAGTTCATTCCCTTTGACACCTTCCACCAGTTTTATTACAAAAGTAGCGCACCGGGAGTGGTGCCCGTGGCCATGCTGGCATCCCTTGAGCGGAAAGAGCCGGTGTACCCGGACAATGCACCCAAGCCCAAGGGTAAATACGAGGCCGGCCGGATCCCCCGCCAGGGCGGCAGCAGCATCGAAGTCATGGGCGCCGCTGTGTTCCGGCAGGAGCGCATGGTGGGCACGCTGAACGCCGACGAAACGGGCCTGGTGAAATTAATCAACGGCACCCTGCGGCGCACCTTGCTGGACGTGCGCGATCCCAAGCACCCGGACAAGTTCGTCATCATGGAAGTAAAACCGCGGCAAAGGCCCAGCGTAAAAGTGCAAATCGCGGGTGGCCACCCCAGTATAGAGGTGGACATTAAAATGGAGGGCGGTATTATCAGCATCCAGAGCGGGGAGGAGTATGAAAAGCCGGGAAATATACCATTCCTGGAGGATGCGGTGGAAAAGGAACTGCTGGAAGATTTTCACGCGGCGGTGGCCAAAAGCCAGGAACTGGGGGCGGACTTTTTCGGCTTCGGCCTGTATGCCAAGAAGTTGTTCCGCACCTGGCCGGAGTGGGAGGCCTATAACTGGGACGAGAAGTACCCCATGGCCAGCGTGACCCTGCACGTGGATTTCAAGGTGCGCCGCATCGGCCTGATCCACGAGACGCTGCCCCAAAAGTAGGGTGCAGGCCCGCGCGCCGGTGTCCCAAGGCAGATCTTGCCTTTTTAATGCGTTTGGGGGGTGCTTTATTGTGCTGTTGAGGGTGATAATTATACTGGCGGTTTCCCTGATATCCCTGCACGTGGCCAGCTACGGGATGTACGCGCTGCGGGAGGAAAAAAACCTGCGCGGGGCTGTGGGCGCCTTTATCGTGGCGGGGGTAACGTTCCTGGCCCCCGTGGCGCTGATGCTGTATAAAGCTTACTTTGCCATGTGAAAAGTAAAACACCGGCCCCGCCCGGGGCCGGTGGCAGGAAGTAACCTTCGCTACTGCTGCTGTTGCTGTTGCTGTTGCTGTTTTTGCATGGCCTGGTTGTAAACCTGGTACTGCGGTTCCTGCTGTTCGATATAATTTACCCGGCCCTCCATACCGTTTTTGATTTGCTCTACCTGGTCGGCATACTGGGTAAACATTTGCTTGGCTTGCTGGTCGTCGGTTTCCAGGGCGTAGCTTTTCAGGTCCGCGTGCACGGAACGCAAGTTGTTTAAGGTTTGGTGCATTTTTTTGCCGATGGTCACGTAATTACCCCTCCTTGTACAGGTGTAATGTTATTGGCACATGCTTATTATGGACGGCCAGGGGCCAATATATACGGAGGGGCCGGCAAAAGGGGATGCCGGTGGACGGAAGCGCCCTTTGTTAACAACCTTGAGGAAGCCCCGCCGGGTACTCCGGGTTTGTTTACTAACTCAGGATGTGCTTGGCGATGACTAGGCGCTGGATCTGGTTGGTGCCCTCGTAAATCTGCGTGATCTTGGCGTCGCGCATGTACCGCTCCACCGGGTACTCGCGGCAGTAACCGTAACCGCCCAGTATCTGCACGGCATTGGTGGTTACCTCCATGGCGGTGTCGGTGGCGTACATCTTGGCCATGGAGGCTTCCTTGCTATAGGGCAAGCCCATGTCGCGCATGCGGGCGGCCCGGTAAACCAGCAGGCGGGCGCAGTCGATGCGGGTGGCCATGTCCGCCAGCATGAACTGGATGGCCTGGAAACTGGCGATGGGCTTGCCGAACTGCACCCTTTCCTTGGCGTACTGCAGGGCCACGTCGTAGGCGGCCTGGGCGATACCCAGCCCCTGGGCGCCTATGCCGATGCGCCCGCCGTCCAGCAGGGACATGGCCACCTTGAAGCCTTCGCCTTCCCCGCCCAGCAGGTTTTCCCTGGGCACCCTGGCGTTGTCGAAAATAAGCTCGGTTGTCTGGGACCCGTGCAGGCCCATTTTTTCTTCCTTCTTGCCGATGAAAAAGCCGGGGGTATCTTTGTCCACGATCAGGCAGGTGATGCCTTTATGCCCTTTGCTCTTGTCCAGCGTGACGAAGGTGATGTAAACGTCGGCTTCGCCGCCGTTAGTAATGAAAAGCTTGCTGCCGTTAACGATGTAGTGGTCGCCTTCCAGCCTGGCCGTGGTGCTCAGGTTGGCCGGGTCGGAACCGGCGCTGGACTCGGTGAGGGCAAAGGCACCCAGGTATTCGCCCGAGGCCAGCTTGGGGATGTACTTTTGCTTTTGCTCCTCGGTGCCGAAATAAAGGATGGGGAAGGTGCCCACCGATGTATGCACGGCCAGGATAACGCCGGTGGAAGCGCAGGCGCGGGATATCTCTTCGATGGTAATGATGTAGGAAAGGAAATCGCATCCCGCGCCGCCGTATTCCTCGGGGATGGGCACGCCCATCAAGCCTAGCTCGCTCATTTTCTTGATGTTTTCCCGAGGGAAACGGTGAGTGCGGTCGATTTCCGCGGCCCGGGGGGCGATTTCGTTCTGGGCCAGCTTCCGGACCATGTCGCGCATCATTCGCTGCTCTTCGGTAAGTAGGTAGGGCACTTTATACCTCCTTTCTGGCTGCCAGGCTCTGGTGCCAGGTGTTGAAAGGTTGAAAGTTGAAAGTTTTGCGCTTGGGCCGGGCACTGCGGCGGTTTCTACTCCACCCGCACCATCACCGCGTCGCCCTGGGCCGCACCGCTGCAGATGGCCGCCACGCCAATACCGCCGCCGCGGCGCCGCAGCTCATAAACCAAGGTCATCAGGATGCGGGCCCCGCTGGCCCCGATGGGGTGGCCTAAGGCGATGGCGCCGCCGTTGACGTTAACCCGGTCGGGTCGCCAGCCGACAATCTTAGCGCTCACCAGGATTACTGCGGCGAAAGCTTCATTAACTTCCAGCAGGTCTATTTGATCGATGGTCATGTTCTTTTGCTGCAGAAGCTTATTGATGGAAAGCCCCGGCACGGTGGCGATGTACTTGGCATCCTGTGAAACCGAAGCGTGGCCCAAAATGGTGGCCAGCGGCTTGATACCCAGCTCCCGGGCCTTGGCGTCGGACATTATCACCAGGGCGCCGGCACCGTCGTTCACGCCGGGGGCGTTGCCGGCGGTGACGGTGTTGTTAGGATCAAACACGGGCGGCAGCCTGCGCAGTTTCTCTATGCTGGTGTCTCGCCTGGGTCCCTCGTCAGTGTCCACCACCACGGAATCGCCTTTTTTCTGCGGTACCTGCACAGGCACTATTTCTTCCTTCAGCCTGCCGCCGTCGATGGCGGCCACGGCCCGCTGGTGGCTGCGCAGAGCCCACTCGTCCTGCTCCTCCCGGCTGATACCGTACTCCTTGGCCACTTCGCCGCCGTGCACGGCCATATGCCGGTCATAAAATGAACACCATAGGCCGTCGTGCACCATCAGGTCGACGAACTTGGTATCGAACATGCGCAGCCCCCAGCGGGCCCCTGGTACGAAGTACGGGGCGTTGCTCATGCTCTCCATGCCGCCGGCCACGATAATGTCCGCGTCACCGGCCCGGATGGCCTGGTCGCCCATGGTGACGGCCCGTAATCCCGAGGCGCATACCTTGTTGATGGTTTCCGAAGGCACCTCCCAGGGCAGGCCGGCCTCCCGGGCAGCCTGCCGGGAGGGTATCTGCCCGCACCCGCCCTGCAGGACCTGCCCGAAAATGACGTTATCCACCGCGGCCCCGTCGATGCCGGCCCGCTTTATGGCTTCCGCTATAGTAATGCCGCCCAGCTTAGTTGCCGTGAGGGGCCGCAGCACGCCGCCAAGCCTGCCGAACGGCGTTCTGGCCGCGCTGACGATCACTGTTTGACGCATTATTCCCTACTCCTTTCCCAATATACCGGCCGTAAAACTTCCGGCTATTTAGTCCTTTTTGATTGATTCACAAAAACGATTCACAAAAACACAAAAACATAATAAAGCAAATTACGTACCAGGGATTGCACAGGACAAATGGCGCGGCGGGGCGGGCGCCGGTACGGCCCACTGTGTATCATTGTTTACATTTCCGGCGCTCAATGTGTAAATTGTCGTCATTGGGACAAAAAGAAAACGCCCGGCTGTACAAAAGGCCAGGCGCTGCATGGCATTTATAGTACGGCGAAGATAAAAGCTCCAGCCGTCACGGCAGTACCGATGACACCGGCCACGTTGGGCCCCATGGCATGCATCAGCAGGTAATTTTGCGGGTTGGCTTCTGCGCACATGTGCACTACCCGGGCGGCCATGGGTACTGCCGGGACCCCGGCGGCGCCGATTAGCGGGTTGACCTTGTGATGCCGATGCTGGCCGCCTGGGGTACAGTGTAGCCCAGCAGCAGCGCGTAAAAGAACGCGCCGCAAACACCCAGCTGAGCGCTGCCCCCAGGAGCAGTGTTTTGGGGTTGGCGATGACGGGGCCAAAATCGGTCATGGCCCCCAGGCCCAGGAAGATGAGCGGTGGGATCAATTCGGTTTCAATGCCGTAATGATAGAAGATATAGAATAGTCCGCCTTCTTCTAAAAGACCGGTAAGGGGGAAGTTGGCCGCAAAAATGCCAAACCCGATGGGCACCAACAGCAGCGGCTCCACGCTTTTTTGATGGCCAGGTAAAACAATACAAAGGCGATGAGCTACATCACCACGTTGCCCGGGGTCAGGTTGACAAGCCCGATGGCGGTAAGGCTTTCGTAAAGTTGTGCAAACAAAAAAATTTACCTCCCGGAAAATGCTTGGGTTACTCGAGGGTCATGATCACGGTGTCGGTGTTAACCACATCGCCGGGTGTAGCCTTGATTTCTTTTACCTTGCCGTCGGCGGGGGCAAATATTTTCACCATCATTTTCATGGCTTCGATGGTGGCCACGGCGTCGTTGGCCTTGACCTGGTCGCCTTCTTTGACGTCAATGGAAACAAGCTTGCCTACCATCGGTGAAACTACGTTGGTCATGTTACTATTACCTCCTTGGTTTTGTAATTACTTTAACTTAGCCCTGCATGTTGGCTTTGTCAGTTTTGTTTTTTCCATTCTCTGAAAAATTATACCGGTGACCGTGACAGCCAAGTTGAGCAAACCCAGTACCAAAAACACGGAAATAATTCCGGTGAGGGCAACCACCACGGCGCTTGTCCAATCGGTCAATATTTCACCTCTTACAAGGTGCCCGGTTTAACCGGTTGGACCTATCCTGCAACCTCCCTTTGTTTTCCCGGTTTACTGCCGAAAGCGGGTTATGTAACTAAAAAAAATTATTGCATATTTTCCCACCTTCGTCAATTTATTTTTGTATACAGCATATTTTACTTTGGCAGCATATTGCGGCTGCCGGGCAATCATGCTAAAATTAAATGTCAAGCAAAATCCGCCGGCGGTTTCAACCGGCTATTTGTTTTTTTGCTTTAAACCGAAGTTTGGCGACAAAAATTTCCAGTCAAGCTGTAACAAGGGTTTCAAGAGTTGAAAATCAACTTTTCTCTACTACATGGAAGAATGTTCCAAGATATTGTTTAGATATTTGTTTGTAATGAGGTGTTTTAGACCCAGACCCTCAAGGATTGTTACTTGCTCCTGGGTAACCTCGGTAATACTTTCCGAATAGGCGCTATCCTTTTTTAGCCCGAGGCGATTTACTAGACATCTGCCTAAAATTTCTAGAGCTTCCGGAGCGCTGGTTGCGCTATCCTGCTGATACAATCTGTCTTCAAGAGCATTTAGCAGTAGATACCCCAGTACACAGACAGTTACATGGGCCCTTACTCTTTTTTCACGGTGCAGGTAAAATGGCCTTAGGTGTAGATAGCTTTTCAGCTCCCGAAAGGCTTCTTCTACTTTGTTTTTACGGCGGTAGTACTGGATTACCCTTTTAGCCGATAGTTTATCCGAGGGGTGATTTGTCACAAAGCAAGTGAGGCCGTCCAGCAGAGCCTGTTGCTGCAGTTGTTGTTCGTCTACCGTATATACCACTTGAAAGGAGTTAACTTTTCGCTTTTTCCCCTTTTTGGTGGTAACTGTAAGTGTCTTGGGTTCCAGTTGCCAGTTGAGGATTTTGTGCAACTTCCAATTTTGCAGTTTGTTTTCTATCTTGCGGGCGGTTGTTTCTTCCTTTCGGCTCTTTTTGGCATGCAAAAGCTCCTGGTTTAATTCTTCCAAATAAGACTTAGCTTTTAGCAACCGCTGGTTGCGGTTAAGCCTCTGGTCCTGGAATGCCTGGCGGTTGAAGGCCAGAATATAACGGATATCTTCAATTGAGTGTTCGCGGTAGATTAGATTTTTGTCATAGGGCTGAAAACCCCGTGATAAGAGGTTTTTCTGCCACTGGTCTTCATCTTCTACCAAGCTTTTAAAATCGCTGTCCAAAAGCTCGTTAACTGGAATCTCATTCTTATCCAGGGCGGAAACATAGCTCAGCTTCTTTTTGGCAATTGCCTTGAGGTTATCACGCGATACCATACCGCGGTCAAATACCAGAAGACATTCCTCGATTCCAAAGCGTTCTTTTAGCACCAGCAGTAAAGCTTCGACTGTGGTGATGTCCTGGGTATTCCCCGGCATTACCTGCCAGTAAAAGGGATATCCATCTGGTGTAACTACCAGGCCAATGGTAACCTGCGGCCTGTCGGAGCGGTGGTCGCGGGAATAACCCCTGGAAGCTAAAATACACTTTGTCCCTTCAAAATAGCTGGAGGTGATGTCATAAAAAATGGCCTTTTCATTTGTATGACCCTGTTGGCTGTATTTTTGGTAAATATGTTGCTGTAGCTCTTCTTCCAAGTCCGCAATCTTGTCCAGGGTGCGGTAAACACTGTATTCGCTTTCGGCGCCAAAATCAAATTCCATCAGACGGGGCAATATTGTATGCTGCGTCCACTCCTGGATCCGGATCTTGCTTTTAGGAGCGATACAACGGTTGATTACCATTGCCTCGGCATAGGGTAAACCTTTAAAGAACTGGTCTAGAGCAAACTGCTGCCAGATATCATCTAACACAGCAACATCTAGAAAACGGTAGTGCTCCTTGGCTACTACATCAGATAACCGGCCAACGAAAGCGTCTTCAACTTGTTTGGCCTTAAGTACCAGTCTGATACGCTGGACCTGTTCTTGAGATAAAGAACCCAAATTGGCGATATGACGGTGTTTCACTTTACCGCCTTCACGGTAAGATTCCGTTAACGCATAGGTTTCATAGACTTTACCTTTATAGGTTTTCCTGGCTTTTTTCAGGAACATTGCGAACCCCCTGCGGCATCTTGGCTACTACAATTATACCGCAGGAAAGGCTTAATAACAAGCATTTAAAGATTATTTCCAAGAGATATTTCATGTCTTTCTCTACTACAAATCGCTGCTTGCAATGTCTGTCACCCTTGATTTATAAGGGGTTGGAAAATATTGTCGCCAAAGTTCGGTTTAAATTATAAAAATTGGCTTGTCCGGTGGAGGAAATGTTTTTATTATAGTAAAATAATAATTGTTAATTAAATACGAAACCGAAGAAGACAGGGGGAACATGATGAAGGCAACCGCGGAGAAACTGGAAAAAAACACGGTAGTGCTTGATGTAGAAGTTGACGCTGACCGTCTGACCAAAGCCATGGATCAAGCTTACCGCAAGCTGGTCAAGCAGGTCAATATACCCGGATTTCGCAAAGGAAAAGCACCGCGGGTGATTTTTGAGAACTATGTGGGTAAAGCGGCCCTTTACAACGAGGCCGTGGAGATAGTCATACCCGACGCTTATATGCAGGCCGTCAAGGACACCGGTGTGGAACCCATTTCTCAGCCCGAGGTGGAACTCCTGCAGGTGGAAGAGGGTAAGCCCGTCAGGTTTAAAGCCACCGTGCGGGTTAAGCCCGAAGTTGAACTGGGCCGCTATACCGGTTTGCAGGTAACCAAACCCAAGGTGGAGGTTACCGAGCAGGACGTGGAAAGCGAATTGAAAAAACTGCAGGAAAGGCATGCCCAGCTGGTACACCTAGAAGAGGGAACTGTGGAAAACGGTGACATTGCCGTAATTGATTATACGGGCCGCAAAGACGGCGAGGAATTTGCAAGCGGTAAAGGCACCGATTATTCTTTGGAAATAGGGTCCAAAACTTTTGTACCCGGCTTTGAGGAGCAGCTGGTAGGCGCTGCCGTCGGGGAAACCAGGGACATAACCGTCACCTTCCCCGAAGATTACCCCAACGACGAGCTAAAGGGCCGGGAAGTGGTGTTCACCGTTACCGTCAAGGGCATCAAACGCAAGAAGCTGGCCGAGCTGGACGATGAGTTTGCCAAGGATGTCAGCGAGTTCGATACTTTGGAAGAATTAAAGGACAATTTGCGGCAAAAATTGCAGGAGGCCGCAGCAGAGCAGGCCAAGCACCAGGTTAACCGCGAGGCCGTGCGCCAGGCAGTAGACAACGCGCAGGTTGATATTCCCGAAGAAATGATCGACGCGCGGGTAAACGAAATGGTGGCCAACATGGAGAGGAGGCTTATGACCCAAGGTTTAACCCTGGATAATTACCTCAAATACACCGGGTCCACGCTGGAGGAAATGAAAAACGGCTTTCGCGACGATGCTGCCAGGGGCGTGAAAACTACCTTGGTGCTGGAGGCCATTGCCAAGCGGGAAAACATCCAGGTCGGCGACGAGGAGCTGGAACAGGAGATTGCCAGAATGGCTAAACAATACCAGCAGGACGCCGAGGTTTTGCGCAAGATACTGGAGGGACAAAACCAGCTTGATGTTGTACGGGATAGCCTGGTACAGCAAAAGACCATCGATTTTATCGTCGAGCGAGCTGAACTGGTGGAAGACACCAACCCTCCAGTTGAAGAATAAGTTATTAACACAAAGGTTATTTATAGTGATATAGTAATATGTAAAACAGTATATTTAGTTTTAGGAGGGATATGCCATGTCCTATCTGGTTCCCATTGTAGTTGAGCAAACCAACCGGGGCGAAAGGTCCTATGACATATATTCCAGGTTGCTGAAGGACAGAATTGTTTTCGTCGGCGGTCCCATTGACGATAACGTAGCCAACCTGGTTATCGCCCAGCTGTTATTTTTGGAAGCTGAAGACCCGGAGAAGGATATTAACCTGTACATCAATTCGCCCGGCGGGGTGGTGACGGCAGGCATGGCCATATACGACACCATGCAGTACGTCAAACCGGACGTATCCACCATCTGCCTGGGACAGGCGGCCAGCATGGGTTCCTTTCTCCTGGCTGCCGGCGCGCCCGGCAAGCGTTACGCCCTGCCTTACGCCCGCATCATGATGCACCAGCCCCTGGGCGGTGTGCAAGGCCAGGCCACCGACATTGACATACACGCCAGGGAAATATTGCGCATGAAGGACATACTCAACGAACTGCTAGCCAAACACACCGGCCAGCCCAAGGACAGGGTGGCCCGTGACACTGAGCGCGACTTCTTTATGTCGGCGCAGGAGGCCAAGGAATACGGTCTCATAGATAAAGTGTTTACGAGGTCCAAGCATAGCTAAAAGAGGTGGATTTTATGTTTAACGAAAAAGGTCAGCTCAAGTGCTCCTTTTGCGGCAAACTTCAGGATCAGGTAAAGAAGCTGGTGGCCGGTCCCGGGGTCTATATTTGCGACGAGTGCATTGAGCTGTGCAATGAAATAATTGAAGAAGAATTAAACGAAGACATAGGCTTCGACTTGGGCGATATTCCCAAGCCGGCGGAGATAAAGGAAATTCTGGACCAGTACGTCATCGGCCAGGAGAGCGCCAAAAAGGCCCTGGCGGTGGCTGTATACAACCACTATAAGAGAATTAACCTGGGCGGCAAGATCGACGACGTGGAACTGCAAAAGAGCAACATCATCATGCTGGGCCCTACCGGCAGCGGTAAAACCTTGCTGGCCCAGACGCTGGCCAGGTTGTTAAACGTGCCCTTCGCCATCGCCGACGCCACTTCACTGACCGAGGCCGGCTACGTGGGCGAGGATGTGGAAAACATTCTGCTGAAGCTAATCCAGGCCGCTGACTACGACGTGGAGAAGGCGGAGAAGGGCATTGTTTATATAGACGAAATAGATAAGATAGCCCGCAAATCGGAAAACCCCTCCATCACCCGCGATGTTTCCGGGGAGGGCGTGCAGCAGGCGCTGCTGAAAATCCTGGAGGGCACCGTGGCCAGCGTGCCGCCCCAGGGCGGGCGCAAGCACCCGCACCAGGAATTCATCCAGCTAGACACCACCAACATCTTGTTTATTTGCGGCGGGGCCTTCGACGGCATAGAGAAGATAATACAGAACCGCATCGGTAAAAAGGTAATGGGGTTCGGCGCGGAAATCAAGCCCAGGCAGGAGCAGAAGATCGGCGATATTTTAGCGCAGATCCTGCCGGAAGACCTGCTGCGCTACGGGTTGATCCCTGAATTTGTGGGCCGCTTGCCCGTTATCGTAACCCTGGATGCGCTGGACGAGGACGCGCTGGTGCGCATCCTCACCGAGCCGCGCAACGCGCTGGTGAAGCAGTACGAGAAGCTGTTTGACCTGGACGGCGTGCACCTGGAATTTCAGCACGACGCGCTGCGCACCATCGCCCAGGAAGCGCTGCGGCGCAAGACCGGCGCCCGGGGCCTGCGCTCCATCCTGGAAGATATCATGCTGGATATCATGTACGACATACCATCCCGCGATGATATTGCTAAGTGCGTCATTACCAGGGATACCATCCTGAAAAAGGAAAAGCCCATCGTTATCACCATGGAGCGTAAAAAGAAAAAGGAAGAATCAGCGTAAAAACCACCCGCCAAGGGTGGGTTTTTTCTTGGGGTTGTGCGCTGCTAAATCAAGTCCTTGTTTTCCGGCAGCATCTTAATGTTTTTGCAGTTGTGCTTGTTTTTAAACATTTTTTCCAGGTACATGGCGTCGTCAGCTCGTTTGAACAAGTCGGCCATTTCTTCTTTGCCAGCCGCCGTGGCCCGGCCCAGGGATATGCTCAGGGGCAGCTGGGGGTTTTGCCGGTTGTGCTGCTCGATGGCGTCCCGGATGCGGCAGCACACGTTGCCCGCCGCCCGGCTGTCCGTTTCCGGCAAGAGGACCACGAATTCGTCGCCCCCCACCCGGGCGGCCACGTCCGAGGCCCGGATGGAACTTTTTATGGTTGCGGCGGCTGCCTGCAGCAGCTCGTCCCCTTTTTTATGGCCCATGGTATCGTTAACAAGCTTGAGGTTGTCCACGTCGCCGCAAATCAGCGAAACGGGGAACTGGCGGCCGTTTTCCAGGCGCTGCAGCTCTTCTTCAAAGTAAAACCGGTTGTACAGCCCGGTGAGGGTATCGTGCAGGCTCAGGTAGCGCAGGCGTTCCTCCACCCGCTTGCGCTCGGTGATGTCCCGCGCGATGCCCCGGAAGCCAATAATTTTGCCGTCCCGATCGCGGATGGGGGAGATGGAAACTTCCAGTTCCCTCCTTTCCCCGTCGGGGCGGGTGACGGTCCAGGCAAAACCCCGCACCGGCACGCCGGTGGTGTAAACCTTGTTGTAAGCCGCGAAAACAGCTTGCGCGTTTTTTTTATCGACTATTTCCCGGTAATTGCGCCCCAGCAGCTCCTTTTTGGGCTCGCCGAATACCCGCTCTACGGCATTGTTAAAGAAAGTGAAGTTACCCTTGAGATCCACCTCATAAAAAACATCCTCGATGTTGTCCAGCACGTGCCGGTATTTTTCCTCGGACTCCTGCAGCGCCCGCTCCATTTGCTTGCGCTCGGTGATGTCAATCATGGAACCCACGCTTTGCCCCGTGCCCGGAATCATACCGATGGTAAAATAAATGTCTTTAATGTTACCCCGGGTGTCAAACATTTTAAACTCGTAGTGGGTGGGGGCCGACCCGGCGTTATGCCGCCTGCTCAGGTGGTATTGCAGCATCCGTTCCTTGTCCTCGGGATGAACAAACTCATCCCACTTTCTTTTACCCACGATGTCTTCCAGCCGGCAACCGGTCATCTTTTCTATTTCCCGGTTGGCCATGACGATAGTGCGGTCTGCGTCGATGACAAGCATGGCTGTGCCGGTATACTCAAACATGGCCCGGTATATGGCTTCGGAACGGCGCAGGGATTCTTCCAGCTTTTTATAGCGGTTGAGCTCTTCCCGCAGCTGCTGGGCGGCCACGATGCTGAGGTTTTCAAATTGGCGCAGGCGGGTAATGTCCTGCATCACCAGGACGCTTCCCGTCAGCGAGCCTTTTTCCACGAAGGGCGAGGCGTAAACCTGCAGGTAGCGAATTTCGCCGTTTTTAGCGCGGATGACCTTTTCAAACTGCTGCAGCTCTTGTTGTTTTCCAGTAGTAATTTGGCGTGCCGGACACGTGTCCCGGCAATTGCCCGACGGGTCCCCGAATAGTTCGTAGCATCTTTTACCCACCGCGTCACATGCGCTCCAGCCGGTGATTTGTTCCACGGCCTGGTTGACGAACACTATTTTGTCCGCCAGGTCTTTGACGTAGATGGCCTCGGCCAGGCTGTCCAGTATGGTTTTGATGAACCGGAACTGCTCCATGCGGAAACCCCCTGCACGTAATTCTTAACAGTTTGACCTTTCAGACAATTTTCCTGCCTGTTTAGTGAAATTAACAAAAAAAAGAAGTCACTTGTCATGACTCATTTGTCGCGCGCCGGGTTACCTCAGTTTATAAGGCCGGTTATGAAATCCCATACCTGTTCCTTTCCCTGCCCGGTGACGGCGGAAAACAAGATGAGAGGGTCCCCTTCGGCCAGGGACAGGGCGGCACGCGCCGCCGCCAGATTTTGCATGGCCCGCCCGCGGCTCAGCTTGTCCGCCTTGGTGGCTACCACTGCGGCGGGGATGCCGTAGTGCTTCAACCAGGCATACATCTGCTTGTCATTGTTCGTTGGCTTGTGCCGCACGTCTACCAGCAAAATAACGCCGCGCAGCTGCTCCCGCCCGGCCAGGTAACCTTCTACCATGGTGCCCCAGCGGGCCTTGACCGCGGGCGGCACCTTGGCAAAACCGTAGCCGGGCAGGTCCACCAGGTAAAAGCTGCTGTTGATTAAGAAGAAATTAATCAGCTGGGTGCGCCCCGGCGTGCTGCTGGTGCGGGCTAGTCTCCTGCGGTTGACCAGGGTGTTCAGCAGGCTGGATTTGCCCACGTTGGAACGCCCGGCCAGGGCCACCTCGGGGCGGCTCCCGGCCGGGCAGGCATCCAAACCTGTGGCGCTGGTTATGAATTCAGCTGAAGTTATTTTCATGGGGCAAGTCGCGTCCCCCTTCGGATTCCACGACGTTCCCGTAGGCCACTTCGGCCGATATCTCGGGTGGGGGGTCGATTTGTTCAGCCCGGGGTGAATACGGGGCTTCCCGCAGGGCGATTTTCAGCACCTCATCCATGTGTTCTACCAGCAGCAGTTCCAGTTGTTTTTTTACGTTGTTGGGTATTTCTTCGATATCCTTCCGGTTGTCCGCCGGCAGAATCACTGTTTTGATCCCGGCGCGGTGTGCGGCCAGCA
This sequence comes from uncultured Peptococcaceae bacterium, assembly GCA_913064925.1. Lineage (GTDB taxonomy): Bacteria > Bacillota > Desulfotomaculia > Desulfotomaculales > Desulfallaceae > CAJYBN01. The sequence goes on along the minus strand of CAJYBN010000015.1, from coordinate 4,911 downwards.
CTTTTTCCTTCACACCGCCGATGGGCAGCACCCGCCCGCGCAGGGTGATTTCCCCGGTCATAGCCACGTCGTGCCGCACCGGGCGGTTGGTGAGCGCCGAGGCCAGGGCCACTGCCATGGTAATGCCGGCGGAGGGGCCGTCCTTGGGTATGGCGCCCTCGGGAATGTGCACGTGAATGTCGTGCTTTTCAAACATTTCTTCCTTGATACCCAGTTCCGCGGCCCGGCTGCGCACGTAGCTGTAACTGGCCTGGGCGGATTCCTTCATCACGTCGCCCAGCTTGCCGGTGAGGGTCAGCTTGCCGCTGCCCTTGTAAACGGTAACCTCGATGGCCAGCGTATCGCCGCCCACTTCAGTCCAGGCCAGGCCGGTGGCAATGCCCACCTGGTCTTCCTTCTCGGCAATTCCATAACGGTATTTGGGTTTGCCCAGCATTTGTTCCAGTTTTTGCACGGTAACGCGAACCTTGTCGGTCTTGCCGGCCACGATCTGCTTGGCTGCTTTGCGGCACAGCGAGGCGATGTTGCGTTCCAGGTTACGCACGCCGCTTTCCCGGGTGTACTCGCGAATAATACGGCGAATGGTATTCTCGGATACCTGCACCATGCTGTTATCCAACCCGTGTTCCTTGATTTGCTTGGGCAGCAGGTGGCGCATGGCTATTTGAACTTTTTCTTCTTCCGTGTAACCCGGGATGTAGATGATTTCCATACGGTCCTGCAGGGGCCTGGGTATATTGTACTGCACGTTGGCAGTAGTGATGAACATAACGTTGCTCAAGTCATACGGCACTTCAATGAAGTGGTCGCTGAAGCTGTTATTTTGCTCGGGGTCCAGCACCTCCAGCAGCGCCGCGGACGGGTCGCCGCGGAAGTCCATGCTCATTTTATCCACTTCGTCCAGCAAGAATACCGGGTTCTTGGAACCCGCGGTTTTCATACCCTGGATAATGCGACCCGGCAGGGCGCCGACGTAGGTGCGGCGATGCCCCCGGATTTCGGCTTCGTCGCGCACTCCACCTAAGGAGATGCGCACGAACTTGCGCTCAAGGGCGCGGGCGATGGAACGTCCCAGGGATGTCTTACCCACGCCGGGCGGGCCCACGAAGCACAAAATGGGGCCTTTCATCTTTTTGGCCAGCTTGCGGATGGCCAGGTATTCCAAAATGCGCTCCTTGACCATTTTCAGGCCATAGTGATCTTCATCTAGGATGGCCTCAGCCGTGTTGATGTCCAGCCGGTCCCGCGTGCTCTTGGACCAGGGCAGGGCCAGTAGCCAGTCCAGGTAATTGCGTACCACCGCGGCTTCGGCGGCCATGGGAGGCATTTTCTCCAGCCGCTCCAGTTCTTTGAGCGCCTTTTCCTCCACTTCCTTGGGCAGCTTGGCCTTGGCGATTTTTTCGCGGTATTCCTCGCTTTCGGCCATGCGGTCGTCCCTTTCGCCCAGTTCCCGCTGGATGGCCTTAATTTGCTCCCGCAGGTAGTATTCCTTTTGTGTTTTTTCCATCTGCTTGCGCACCCGGACGTTTATTTTGCGCTCCAGCTCCACGATTTCCAGTTCCCTGGCCATAATGGAGCAAAGCTTCTCCAGGCGCCGCACGATGTCAACGGCCTCCAGGATTGATTGCTTGTCTTCAATGCGCAAGCTAAGGTGGGAGGCCACGATATCGGCCAGCCGCCCGGGTTCCTCGATGTTGACCACGGTAACCACGGTTTCCGGCGGAATTTTTTTGCTTATTTTGACATACTGCTCAAACTGGGAGACCAGATTACGCATTAAAGCTTCTATTTGCGAATTTTTCTCGAATTTTTCCTCGTACTGGTCAATTTCCACTTTAAAGTAAGGCTCATTGCTCAGGTAATTTTTGATCTTAGCCCTGGCTATGCCTTCCACCAGTACCCGAATGGTACCGCCGGGCAGCTTTAGCAGCTGCTTGACCTCGGCCACCGTGCCTACGGTGTATATGTCGTCTTCGCCGGGGTCGTCCGTTTGGGCTTCCTTCTGGGTGGCCAGAAAGATAACCCTGTCCTTGATCATGGCGTCTTCTATGGCGTGAACCGATTTTTCCCTACCGACGTCCAGATGGATGACCATGTAGGGAAAAACCAGTATCCCCCTTAAAGGTAACAGAGGCAAAACCCGTCTATGTGCCGGATTCATGGAGCACCTCCTTCGATGTATTTGAGGTAATAAACTGGGCATAGGCAGATCCTAATTAATTGTAACATACTAAAGGGGGTGCTGCCATAGTAATAAGTGCCATGATGCAAGGAAACCCGGCCTGGGCCGGGTTTGTGCAGGGATAACGTGCCTGTAACTCCATTTTTTGCGCGCGTACTCTGTCGGCTTGGAGCGTGTACTGTCGTGCTGTGCCTCTACCGCTGCGCGGCCCGGCAGCTCAGCCAGAGCCACTGCGGCGCGGCGGGCGATGGCGCTAGCAGTCCCCGGTAACGGGGGCGCCGGCGGCCGGTACGAAGCTGCCGGCACCCAAGGGTTCCCGCTGGCCTGCCAGCACCAGTTTCTTCTCCGGCCCGAAGAGCAGTGCGCCTTTAATTACCTCCTGCAGCGTTTCCACCGGTATTACTTCCAGGCCGGGGATGTTCCGGAACATTTCCTGGTCGTTATCCGCCGGGATGAATACCTTCTTGGCGCCGGCATGCCGCGCGGCTTCCACCTTGGCCACTACGCCGCCCACGGGCATGACCATGCCCCGGATGGACAGCTCTCCGGTCATGGCTGCGGTGTTGTCCACCGGTATACCGGTGATGGCGGAATAAATGGCGGTGGCCACCGCCACCCCGGCCGAAGGCCCGTCCACCGGCGCGCCGCCCGGGAAATTAACGTGCAGGTCATAATCCCGCGGGTCGATGTTCATGCAGTGCCGGAGCACGGTGAGCACGTTTTCCACCGAGCCCTTGGCCATGCTCTTGCGGCGGATGGTCCTGCTGCGGCCGCCCAGTTCCTCCTCGTCCACCACGCCGGTGACCACCAGCCGCCCCTGGCCCCGGGCGGCCGGCAGCGCGCCGGCTTCTATCTGCAGCAGCGCGCCGGTGTTGGGCCCGTAAACGGCCAGGCCGTTGACAAAGCCCACTTGGGGTTTGTCGGGGATCTTTTTCTCGGGGCGGGGGACGTACTGCCCGCTGTTTATCACCCATTCCACGTCGGCAGCTTTAATCTCCTGCCGCCCCTCGGTGATGACGATGCCCGCCGCCAGTTGAATGATGTTGACCGCCTCGCGCCCGTTCTTGGCGTATTTTTTGATGATGGCCAGCGCTTCCGGTGCCAGGGGAAACTGTATTTTGGCCGCCGCGTTGGCGGCTATTTTTTCTATTTCGTCCGGCATCAGCTGCCGGAAGTATATTTCCATGCACCGCGAGCGCAGGGCCGGGGGAATCTCTTCCGGCGTGCGGGTGGTGGCGCCCACCATGCGGAAATCCGCTGGCAGGCCGTTTTGGAAAATGTCGTGAATATGCCCCGGGATATTGTTGTCTTCCGCGCTGTAATAGGCGCTTTCCAGGAGCACCTTGCGGTCCTCCATTACCTTGAGCAGCTTGTTCAGCTGAATGGGATGCAGCTCGCCGATTTCATCGATGAACAGCATGCCGCCGTGCGCCTTGGTTACCGCACCCGGCTTGGGCTGCGGAATGCCGGCCACACCCATGGGCCCGGCGCCCTGGTAAATGGGATCGTGCACCGAGCCGATGAGCGGGTCGGCAATGCCCCGCTCGTCAAACCGGGCGGTGGTGGCGTCCACTTCAATGAAGCGCGCGTCTTCCTTAAAAGGCGAGTGCGGGTTTTTCTTCGCTTCCTCCAGCACCAGCCGGGCCGCCGCGGTTTTGCCCACCCCGGGAGGACCGTAGATGATGACGTGCTGCGGGTTGGGTCCGCACATGGCCGCCCGGAGCGATTTCAGCCCCTCCTCTTGTCCGATGATGTCCTCGAACCTGGTGGGCCTGGTTTTTTCCGCCAGCGGCTCGGTGAGGGAAATCTGCCGCAGTCGCTGCAGCTTTTCCAGTTCCTTGCGTGATTCCCGCTCGATGGCGGACTTGTTGCCCTGCTGGGTTTTGAGCAGGTTCCAGAAGTACATGCCGATGATGACGGCAAAAAAAACCTGAATGAACGTTATAAAACTGGCGATTCCACCGGACAACTCCACGTTAAAAGCCTCCTTATTATGGCACAAGCGGGCAGCATGCCCCGCTGCGGGTTTTTACCGGCTTGTATATTTATTCTTTATATATTTATTATTGTTATTTGCGGCCAATTTTATCCCGCTGCGCGGAAAAATTAACATAAAGTGGAAAGGGCCGGGTATCCAACCCGGCCCTTGGCAACTTATATATCAGTGCCACTGCACGTCTATGGTTCTATGCGGTTGGCGGGTTTCCTTGGGCATCCTAACTTCCAGCACCCCGTTGCGGTAGCTTGCTTTGGCCCCCTCGGCCTGTACCGGGGCGGGGAGGGAGATGCTGCGCTGGAACCTGCCGTATACCCTCTCCGAACGGTGGTAGCGATTTTCATCTTTCAATTCCCTGGAACGGTTGATGACGCCGGAAACAGTCAGCACGTTGTCCCGGATGTCGATGCCGATGTCTTCCTTCTTTTCTATGCCGGGCATATCACACAGCGCCACCACTTCGTTTTCCGTTTCGTAAACGTCCACCCGGGGACCTATGTTGATTTCGTTACGGAAGGGACCCCAAAAGGGCGCAAAAAACCTCTCCATTTCCCGCCGCACAAGCTCATCGGTGCGGAACGGGTCGTAGGGGATCAGTGCCAAGCGTATTACCTCCTCTTTTTTTATGTTATTATTACCTTATTGGCCAAAAATATTTTTTTAATGGGTGAAAGAAAGTAAATTAAACGCCGTCTATACTTGTAGGGGCACGCTAAAGAGGTAATCGTGATGG
>CAJYBN010000014.1 GCA_913064925.1 uncultured Peptococcaceae bacterium | reverse complement strand
TTCTGCCGGCCGGTCGGTAACGGCGGGCAGGAAATACGGCCGGCCCAGTGGTCATTATACCATGGATGCGGCAGGAATTGGAAACACCCGGTTGTTTTCGGCTGTATTTAGAACCCGGGCCTGCTCGCCGGCCGGCAAAGCGGGAAAAGGCTACAGGACCGGGAACCGGTACGGTAAACTCGCCAAGCATAAACGCACCCCGCTCATGTTTAAAATAATTTTATCCATTCATGAAACGGTTTTCAAACTTCTTGAGAGCGGCTTGCACATCGGTACTGCCCGCACCCCCGGAGACGGGCTGCCGACCCGCCCGCCCGCAGCGGCAACCGGCAGCCCGCCACCCCCTTGCATTTTCGGGCTGGTTCTAGTAAACTACCTGCACGAGAGGTGAAAATAAATGCGCGTCATCATCCGCAAAGACAATACCGTGCGGGAAATTGAAGGTAAACACACGGTGGGCAATATACTGCGCCTCTTGGACATCAACCCCGAAGCAGTGCTGGTGCTGAAAGATGGAAAGCCGGTAACCCGCGATGTAGTTGTAGGCGGCGACGAAGAAATCGAAATCCTGCCCGTGATGTCCGGGGGCTAAAAAGGGGGGACGGCCGGTGCGGTGCCTGAAATGCGGGAGCGGAGCTTGCATAGAAATCCGCCGCCACCGGGCCGCTTACTGCGAGGAACACTTCGTCGAACACGTGCATAAACAAGTGACCAGGGCCGTGCGCAAGTTCAAAATGTTCGAGCCCGGGGAAAAGCTGCTGCTTGCTGTTTCCGGCGGCAAAGACAGCCTGGCCCTGTGGGACGTGCTGCTGGACCTCGGGTACCAGGCGGACGGCCTGTACATTGACCTGGGCATCGGGGATTATTCCGCCCGGTCGCGGGAGAAGGCGGAGAACTTCGCCGGCGCGCGCCGGGCAGCCCTGCATGTGGTGTCCTTACCGGAAACCTACGGTGTCAACGTGGGGTACATTGCCAAAAAATCGGGCAAACCCTTTTGTTCCACGTGCGGTTTGGTGAAGCGTTACATCATGAACGCCGCGGCCTCAATCAAGGGGTATGACGCCGTGGTAACCGGGCACAACCTGGATGACGAGGCCGGCGCCCTGCTGGGCAACGCGCTCAGCTGGCAGGTCGGTTACCTGCGCCGCCAGTCGCCCAACATGCCCGCCTCCCAAGGCCTGGTGCGCAAAGTCAAGCCCCTGTGCAGGCTGGGCGAAAGGGAAACCGCCGCTTACTGCATAATCAAAGGAATCAATTATATTCTGGAAGAATGCCCCATGGCCAAGGGCGCCAGCAGCCTGGCCTACAAAGACGTGTTGAATGCACTGGAGTCCCGCGCGCCGGGAACCAAAGACCGCTTCTACCTGGGTTTCCTGCGGGAAGGCCGGCATTATTTCCAGGGCGGGAGCGAAGAACCGCAGCTGCGGCCGTGTTCGGTGTGCGGCCAGCCCACAACAGCCGAAACCTGCAGCTTTTGCCGCCAGGTGCAAAGGGCCGGGCTGGATCCCCTGGCCGTGCTGGAAGCTATAAAAAATTCAGGGGCCTGACCGGTGTACGCCTCCCGGCAGCCCCTTTATTTTTTACCTTTTATCCGGGCCGTTTCCCACGGCTTTTTGTATTTTAGCCCAAGAATCCTTTAACGGCACTATCCGGTTGAACACCAGCCGGTCCGCGGTGGAATCGGGGTCCACGCAAAAATAGCCCTGCCGCAGAAACTGGTAGCGGCTGCCCGGTGCCGCGCCCGCCAGGCCCGGCTCCACCAGGCATGAAGTCAAGGTTATCAGCGAGTTCGGGTTTATATTGGCCATGAAGTCTTCATCTTCTTCGGGATTCTCCTTTAAGAAAAGGTGGTCGTACAACCGCACTTCGCACCCGACGGCGTGGCCCGCCGAAACCCAGTGCAGCGTCCCCTTCACCTTGCGGGTGCTGGTGGGCGAACCGCTGCGCGTGCCGGGGTCATACGTGCAGTGCAGTTCCACCACTTCGCCGGTTTGCTCGTCCTTCACCACCCGCTCGCACTTGATGATGTAAGCGTGCTTTAACCGCACCTCGCGGCCGGGGGCCAGGCGGAAGAACTTTTTCGGCGGGTCTTCCATGAAATCATCCCGTTCAATGAACAGCTCGCGGGAAAAGGGAATTTTCCGGGATCCCATGTCCGGGTTTTCCGGGTTGTTTTCCGCGTCCAGCATTTCCACCCGGCCCTCCGGGTAATTGTCGATGACCACCCGCAGCGGGCGCAAAACCGCCATCACGCGCGGTGCGCTGAAGTTCAAGTCCTCCCGGATGCAGTGCTCCAGCATAGCTATATCCACCAAGCTGTTGCTCTTGGCCACGCCGATGCGCTCGCAGAAGTCACGGATGGCCCCGGGCGTGTAACCGCGCCGCCGCAGGCCGGAAATGGTGGGCATGCGCGGGTCGTCCCACCCGCTCACGTACCCCTCCTCCACCAGCATGCGCAGCTTGCGCTTGCTCATGACGGTGTGGCTCAGGTTCAGCCGGGCGAACTCGATTTGCTTGGGCCGTCCTTCGCCAAAGCCCAGCGCGTCCAGTACCCAGTCGTACAGGGGGCGGTGGTCCTCGAATTCCAGCGTGCAGATGGAATGCGTTATGCCTTCAATGGCGTCGGAAAGGGGGTGGGCAAAGTCGTACATGGGGTAAATGCACCACTTGTCCCCCGTCCGGTGGTGCGTCGCCCGCTGAATGCGGTACAGCACCGGGTCACGCATGTTCAAGTTGGGCGAGGACATGTCGATCTTCGCCCGCAGCACGCGCGATCCGTCCGGGAACTCGCCCGCCCTCATCCTCTCGAACAAGTCCAGGTTTTCCTCCACCGAGCGGTTGCGGTAAGGGCTTTCCTTGCCGGGCTCGGTGAGGGTGCCCCGGTACTCCCTGATTTCTTCCGGGCTCAAGTCGCAAACGTAGGCCTTCCCCGCCTTGATCAATTGGACGGCGTACCGGTAAAGCTGCTCAAAATAATCCGAGGCAAAGTACAGCCTGTCGCCCCAGTCGAAACCAAGCCACCGAACGTCCTCCTTGATTGATTCCACGTACTCGACGTTTTCCTTGGTGGGATTGGTGTCGTCAAAGCGCAGGTTACACAGGCCGCCGTACTTCCCGGCGATGCCGAAATTAAGGCAGATGGACTTGGCGTGCCCGATGTGCAGGTAGCCGTTCGGCTCGGGTGGAAACCTGGTGTGCACACGGCCGCCGTACCTGTTGTATTTCAAGTCCTCGTCAATGATGCCTTCAATAAAATTCGCGGGCATGTTGGAATTGCTCGCAGTCATTTTGGCTCCCTCTTTGCAGTAAATTAATTTTGTGGAAAACCCCCGCTGGTTCACATTTCCACTCAAGGGTTATTAATATTCTCCCCCGCTTCAAACAATTTTTCTTGCCCTGGGAACGAAAATCCTGCCGTATCCGTTTAAAATTCAGCATTTTTGGGCGTTCTGGGAAAAGATATTACGTCTCGGATATTGGCCATGCCCGTTACGTACATGATCAGCCTTTCGAATCCCAGCCCGTAGCCCGCGTGTTTAGCGCCGCCGTACCTCCGGAGGTCAAGGTACCACCAGTAGTCTTCCTTATTCAGCCCCAGCTCTTCCATCCTTTTTTCCATGTAGTCCAACCTTTCTTCCCTGGCGCTCCCGCCGACGATTTCCCCCACGCCGGGTACCAATAGATCCATGGCCGCCACCGTTTTACCGTCATCGTTCATGCGCATGTAAAAAGCCTTGATTTCTTTTGGATAATCAGTCACAAAGACCGGCTTTTGGAAATACTTCTCCGTCAGGTACCTCTCGTGCTCGGTCTGCAGGTCATGTCCCCACCCCACGGGGTAGTTGAATTCCTCTCCTGATTTTTGCAGGATCTCCACCGCCTCCGTATAAGTAACGCGGGCGAAATCAGAATCCAAAACGTTGTACAGGCGGTCGAGGAGTGATTTATCAATGAACTTGTTGAAAAAGTTCATCTCCTCGGGGGCGTTTTCCAGGGCGTAGCCGATCAGGAACTTCATCATGTCCTCGGCCAGCTGCATGTTTTCCGGCAAACCGGCAAAGGCTATTTCCGGTTCGATCATCCAAAATTCCGCGGCGTGCCTGGCGGTGTTTGAGTTTTCCGCCCGGAAGGTGGGCCCGAAGGTGTAAACCTTGTTGAAGGCCAGGCAGTAGGCTTCCACGTTCAACTGGCCGCTCACCGTCAGGTTTGTTTCCCGGCCGAAAAAGTCCCGGGAAAAATCCACACAGCCGGACCCATCCCTGGGAATGTTCTCGAAATCCAGCGCGGTAACGCGGAACATTTCGCCGGCGCCTTCCGCGTCGCTCCCGGTAATAATGGGGGTATGCACGTAGACAAAACCCCGCTCCTGGAAGAATTTGTGCACCGCGAAAGCCAGCAGGGACCTGACCCGGAAAACGGCGGAAAAGGTGTTGGTGCGGGGGCGCAGGTGAGCGATAGTGCGCAGAAATTCGAAGGAGTGCCTTTTTTTCTGCAGCGGGTAATCCTGCGCGGCGGCACCTGCCACTTCAATTCTCTCCGCCTTCAGCTCAAAGGGCTGTTTCGCCCCGGGCGACTCGGTAAACTGCCCCTCCACCACAATGGCCGAGCCGGTAACCAGCTTGGCCACTTCCTTGAAGTTGTCCAGCCCGTCGTCGAATACAACCTGCAGGTTGGTGAAAAACGTGCCGTCGTTGAGTTCAATGAAACCAAAATTCTTGGACGACCTGACAGTCCTGACCCAACCGTTAACCTTAATCTTGCGCTGTAAAAACCGGTCCGCATGCCGGAAAAGCTCCCTTACCGTCGTTACTTCCAAATGGATGCTCCCCTCCTTCGCCATTGCCGCCGCTTGCCGGGTGCGGCAGTATAACCGCACCCGGGAAAGCAAGCCGGTAATGTACCTTGTAATAAATTCCGGCCGCCCGTCAAAATTCCTGCCGGAAGAAAAAGCTGCCGGCGGGAGATCACTTGCCGATTTGTTTGCAGCGGAAACGGGCTTCGTTCAATTCTGCCAGCGCACCCGCCTTATCACGGGCCGTTAACGGCTTCTTCCAGGCGGGTCAGGTTGACGGCTTAGTCCAAGTTTTACACCCCGCTATGTGAAAGTACACGGCCAAACTACTGTTATTATTACAACGTCACTTGGCAAAGTATGCACGACCGGGCACCGGGGGTACTTTTTAACAAGCGGAACAACGCTCGCCCCAAAAACGATCCGCCAGGGTCAGCAGCTGGTAATTGATCGCTTCGCCGGGGTCGGCATGGATAATTTTTTTGTAGCACCGCTCGCACACTTTTTTCCCGGCGGAATGGATTAAGGCCGGGGAAACCCCCAGCTTCTTTAACCTTGTTTCCCGGTCCGGAACATCTATATTCTGAACATCAACGGCGCCGTCGCCGGCAACAATCAACCCGGTTTCTCCCTTGAACCCGGGATCGTGGATAACGGTACTGGTCTTGCCCATTTTTTGCGCTAGTTTTACGTATTTCTTTACAAAACGGTAGTCTATATCGCCGTTGATAATCATTTTAACAGCCCGCCTGTCTTTTAAAGCTTCCGCTATTTCCGGGTAAATGGCCGGTTCCATAACCTGTTTTTTGGTTAATAACCTGATAACCCGTTCCCTGAACTCGCCCAGGTAATGCTTTTTTTCCTCATGCTTGAATTCCGGTGCTCTATGAATACCAATGGACAGCGCTTTTTCCAATTCATTTTTATTAACCCAGGTATTGATGGCTTCTTTTTGCACGTCGTGTTCCATTTTTATAACTCCTTTTCAGCATGATTCCGTTTTTTAACTCCTCCGCCGGAGCTGGTAAGTGAAAATGAGATATTAATCAACATTTTCCTGAGTTTATCAGTTCAGACCGATTTTAGCCCATTTCGCCCCCCAAAACCCAGTAAAATCAAGGCCGATATATTTTCTCCGGAAATAATGTAGTGGCAATATAGATATCCGGGATGCCCTTTATTACTTGCATATGGCTAATATTAGTAGTATAATTGGGGTGTGTTTATCAAGATTACCAAATCAGGCCAACACGAATATGCCCAGCTGGTGAAGTCCTACCGGGAAAAGGGGGCCGTCAAACCCAAGGTTATGTTAAATTTTGGTTGCTTGGATCAGATCAAGAACAACCCCAGCATCAAAGCCAAGGTATCGGCTTCTGCGGAAAGAATCCGGGAAGCGCTGAATGCGATGGCCTTTGTCGAGATGGAAATTGAACAGAAAAAGTTTTACGTCAAAACTAAAGGGACGGAGTTAAGCAATAAAATTTTACGGGCGCTCTGGATTAAACTACCAAAAAATGTCACTCCTGCGGAGGAGTTGGTGCTATAAAATAAAGGAATTGCTGTAGTGGCAAAATGCAAACTTTTATTTTTTTATTTCCAGGTTTTATGCGGGTTCACGCTAGGTGAACTGATAAAGTCAGGTGGTAAGTGAAAATGAGATATTAATCAACATTTTTGCCAGTAAATCATAATTGACTGGTTTCGCTCCGTCCATTAAAGTATAAGATGTACACAATTAGGGTTATGAAACGGCGATGGAGCTCGCCTAACGCTTTAAAGCTAATAGCTCCTACCAAAATATTTTGTTTTGGTGGGGGCTATTTTTATTTGCCGCTGTGGTTTTTCGCAAAGCACCCCGCCAAAATTGCCTGCCGCAATATTTAATAAAACAAAACGGCCCGGTTTGATAGCTACGAAAAAACCGCCGTCAAATTTCAGTCTTTACCTAAAAATATCCGGACTGAAAATAATTATCCAAAAAATTGTTAGCAACCTCAAATGGTGAAACGACTGCCTGAAAAATATCAAACCAAAGGGGTGAAACATAATGACACTGGCCTATGCCCCGGCCAAAAGGGTGATCCAGCGCTCCCTGAGTGAACTGGGCCAAATAGCCGCCTACCGGGGAAATAAAGTTTTGTCGGCCTACCTTGACGAACAGGGGCAAAAACTGGCCGAGGATAAATTTCACCTGGTGGTGCTGGGACATTTTAAAAGGGGCAAATCAACATTTTTAAACGCCCTGCTGGGCGACCAGGTGCTGCCCACCGGCGTGTTACCGCTTACCTCCATTGTTACCTTGATTGAGTACGCGGAAGAAGTGCAAACCATCATTTACTTTAACAATGGCACGACAAAGCCCATCCCCCTGGGTGAACTGGCGGACTATATCACCGAAGAGGGTAACCCGGGCAACCGCAAAAACGTGCGCCACGTGACTGTGGCCTATCCTTCCGCTTACCTCAAGGACGGGGTGCTTTTAATCGATACCCCCGGCGTGGGCTCCATCTATAAAAACAACACCGACGAAACCTACAAATACCTGCCGATGGTGGATGCCGCCATTTTCCTCCTGTCGGCGGACCAGCCCTTGAGCGAGGCGGAGTGCGAATTTTTAACCAAAATCAAGCGGTATGCCGCGAAAACATTTTTTATCCTCAATAAAATAGACTACCTGGCCAAGGAAGACCGGGAAAAAGCCCTGGCCTTCACCCGCCAAACCCTGGCAGGCAAGCTGGGTTTCAATAACGTTTCGGTTTACCCGCTATCCGCCAAGTGGGCCCTGGAGGGGAAAATGAACCGCGACCAGGCTAAACTGCGGGACAGCTGTTTACCTGGTTTTGAAAAAGAACTGCAAAATTTCTTAATGCGGGAGAAGGGCCAAACCGTGCTGGCGGCGGCCATCACCAAGGGAATCAACGCCTCAGGCGAGCTGAAGATGAACATGGAGCTGGAGTTAAAGGCCCTGGGCATCCCGCTGCAGGACTTAAAGAAAAAGGTAAACCTTTTTGATCAAATGGTACGGCAGCTGGAACAACAGCAGCTGGACAACAGCTACCTGTTGCAAGGAGAAGTAGACCGCCTGTTTGCCGCGATGGAGGAGGAAATCGCCCGTTTTCGCCAATCCCGCCGCCAGCTTATCGAGGCGCAGGTCAACCGGGCCTACGCGGAAAGCGGGCTGGCGGGCAGGCAGCTGGTAGGTTACCTGGAAAACTTGATTTACCAAGCCATGGAAAGGAGTTTAAAAGAATGGTATCCGGAGCTTGACCAGAAAGTAAGCGCGGGATTTGACGCCCTGGTTAAAAGGTTCACCGGCAAAACCAACGCCATCGTGGAACAACTGCTCAAAAATTCCGCCGACATATTTGAAATTAACCTTGAGGGCTTTACCAAGGTGGAGCGGTTAACGGCCGAGAGCAAGCTTTACTACGTTTTGGGCGACGCGCCCGCTCTGCTGCCCGACCCCATCCAGATAACCGCAGCCATTCTGCCCCGGTTCATTTCCGGGCCGATAATTCTGCGGGAAATGATCGCCAAGGTGGATAAGGAACTGGAACGCAACTGCGGCCGGGTGCGCTATGATTTCCGGGAACGGGTGAAAAAAAGCGTGCGCCTGTTTGAAAGGGCGCTGGAGGAAAAGTTTCAATCGGTGGTCAGCCAGACGCGGGCCGTGTTGGAGCGCGCCCTGGCTCAAAAAGAGGCCGGGGAGCAGTCTGCCGGCGCGGAGGCGGCGGAAATTAAAAAACAGGTGGCGAAAATCGAGCAAATTAAAAAGGAGCTCATTGCGTTAAGTGATCTGGATTATTATAACAGCACAATGGCCGGGGGATGAGACATTAAAGCCGGGCCCCGGCGAAGTCAGGCGGCATTTTTATAAATCAATCATGCTAACAAGATAATATCCTGGTAAATCTAATAAACTTGATAGGAGGAGTTGACATTGAACACGTGGCTGATGGCATCACTTTGGGTCGGACTGGCCCTGGCGGCGGCGCTGATTTCCGTGCGGCTGGGCATTTCCGTGGCGCTTACAGAAATCATGGTCGGGGCCATCGGCGGGAATTACCTGGGCCTGCACATGGTTCCGTGGGTGGAATTTCTGGCCGGCTTCGGGGCGGTTTTACTTACCTTCCTGGCCGGCGCGGAAGTGAACCCGTCGGACCTCAAAAACAAATTCAAGGAAACCGTGCTGATCGGGTTTGTGGCTTTTCTATTTCCCTTCCTGGGGGCCTTTGCCTTCGCTTACTATATCGCCGGCTGGGCACTGGACGCGTCTTTAATTGCCGGTATCGCGCTTTCAACCACTTCCGTGGCTGTGGTTTACGCCGTGATGGTGGAAACCGGCCTGAATGAAACGGAACTGGGTAAGATTATCCTCGCCGCCTGCTTTGTGAACGACCTGGGCACGGTGGTGGCGCTGGGGATCTTTTTCGCCAACTACGACTGGTGGCTGGCTGCTTTCCTGATTATTTCAGTTGTTGTGATCGCCCTGACGCCGGTGATGACCAGGTGGTTTTTTGAGAAGTTCGGCAACCAGGTTAGCCAGATGGAAATTAAGTTTATTTTCCTGCTGCTTTTCGGCCTGGGCGGTTTGGCGCTCAAGGCCAACAGCGAAGCCGTGCTTCCGGCCTACCTGCTGGGACTGGCCGTGGCCAACATTTTTATGCAACGCAAAGAAATAATGCTCAAGCTGAGAACGCTGGCCTTTGCCATGCTAACACCGTTTTACTTTCTCAAGGCTGGTTTGTTTGTATCGTTTCCGGCGGTGGTAGCCGGGTTTGGCTTAATCATTGCCCTGTTGCTGGTAAAAATGGTCACCAAGTTTTTCGGGGTCTGGCCTTTAACCAAAGCCTTTAAATTTACCTCCCGGGACGGGATGTACACCACCCTGCTTATGTCCACCGGGCTCACCTTCGGCACCATTTCCGCTTTGTTTGGCCTCAGCCACAATCTAATTAATCAAAGCCAGTACACCATTTTAGTCACGGTGGTGGTGGGCAGCGCCGTGGTGCCGACGCTGATCGCCCAGGCTTTCTTCAGACCGGAGGTGGAGGAAAAATCAAAAGGTCTGCAGGAGGCCCCGTCCAGCTCGCGTTCATAAACCGGGTTACTACCGGGTCCGGGGGGCATGGCAACATCAAGTGGATACTGCTGGACACGGGCCAATGATTTTGATCGCCATATAAAGATAAAGTGTGAGTGCGTCGGTTAGGCGGCGGGGGCGAAATTCAGTGGGCCGGGTAATCAACACCGGCTTTTCAGCAACAAACATATGCCGGGTCAATGACCCGGCATGTTATATCAAATTTTGTATCAAAGTTGTTGATCTGTCGCTTCCGTTTCCCCTTGTTCTTCGTTCTTTTCCCCAACGGCAGGCGGCTCAACGTAATCTTCATCAACGGCTTCCTCTTCACCGGCGTCCTGCGGCTCTTCCTGCAAGGCAATTAACCTTTCTATTAAAGCTGCCATTTCTGCCCTTGTTATGGCGCTGTTGGGGTTGAACTTTCCATCTGCAGTCCCCTTAATAATGCCTTGTTCATAGAGGGCCATGATGTATCCCACATCTTCCGGCGCAATCAACACCCCGTCCGCAAACGGTGTCTCGTTTACATTAACAGGTTCCAGGCCGAGGCTCTTGGCTATCATTACGGCAACCTCCGCCCTGCTGGCCTGCACATGTGAATGAAAACGATGCAAATTAATCCAGCCCCGTTTGGCGGCTTTGTATGCCGCTTCCCTCGCCCAGTCCGGTACAGTTGCAAGACCTTCTTCATCAACATCCCATTCTTCTGCTGCCTGGCCGGCTTCCGCCAGTTTCATGACCAGCGTAACGGCTTCCGCCAAGGTTACGTTGCTGTCGGGCCGGAAAGTATTATCCCCGTAACCGTTGAACAGGCCAATGGCCGACAGCTTTTTTATGGAATCTTGTGCCCAGTGCCCGCCGACGTCGGTAAATGCAGCGCCAACATCAACGCCCCGGTTGACCAGTTCCTCGTAAACATCCAGTTTCTGTTTATATTCTTCCAGCACATCCCCCTCAATCTCCACTTTTCCTCCGGAAATTTCAACCTTGCCTTTTTCCGACTGGTACTCAATTTTACCTTTCTTTAACTCGAAGGACGTACCGTTTCCCTTAATCTCAATTTTACCGTTCTTTATCTCCACGTGGAAACCGTCTTCCGTAACATATTCAATTTCAATTTTATCGCGCCCCCCGGCGTTGTCTTCATCATCCAGGTCCGTTTCTTCCTCTTCAGTAACGCCCTGTGCACCTTCATCATTTTCTTCATCAACGTCTTCATCTTCGTCTTCGTCTTCATCTTCATCTTCAACAGTATCAATATCGTTCTCGTTTTGGACGCCAGTTTCTTCATCATCCTCAATTTCATTGATATCTTCATCAATGCTTTCTTCCACCGCAACACCTTCATCTTCTGCACTTCTAATTATTTCGGGCTTTTTACCGCGCCCATCGGCTTTTTCCTTTTTGTCAGGTTTAGCCCAGGCAAGCCCTGCACTTACAGTAAAAATAAAAATAATAGAAATTACCAGAGATAGATACCTCACCAGTATCACCTCTCATATCTAAAGTATTTATTACACGATTTTACAAATAAAAGCTTACTAAATACATAGATGCCGGGTCTTATTTGTATAGGCATGAAGTCCTATTTTTCGTTTTTTCAGCAAAAGCAAGGGTAAAAATTATTTTTTTATTTAATTTGATCCTAAATCTTTTGCCAAATTCGTAATCCTATGTTAATATTCTATATAGGTAAATTTCTATATAGGCATTTTACATATATGGGGGTTTTATATTGTGCCAGGATGTTGGTAACCACCATAAAGGCAGCTGCCGCTGCGCGGGCATGCAAATGGGGCGCTTTATGCAGCCCTGCCTATTGCTGCTGCTGCACCGCCAGTCCACCCACGGCTATGAATTGATGCAAAACCTGGAGGAGTTTGGTTTTGCAAGTAGTGAAATTGACCCCGGAACCATCTACCGGCACCTGAGAAAAATGGAAGAAGAAGGGCTGGTGCGTTCGCGGTGGGATACGGAACAAGGCGGCCCGGCCAAAAGGCTGTATGAAATTACCGCCGAAGGGGAGGAAATTCTTCACGCCTGGGCGGTCACCATAACATTTAACAAGCAGCGGCTGGAAAGATTTTTGGAGAAGTATCAAAGCCAGTTCCAGAAAACCATTAAAAAATAATATGAAAGGAGTATTGTAATATGTGTCATGGAAATCATCATCAATTCAACCGGTGTCATGGTCAACAGCAAATCAACTGCTGTCACGGGGGCCCACACCAGCACACGACCCGGTGTCACGGGGAACCGCGTCATCACCAACCTGTCCGGCACGCGGGCTGCTGCTGCAGCTCCGGCGACCTCAAGCGCCAGTTTTACAGTAAACAGGAACAACTCAATAAGCTGGAAGAATACCTGCAGGATTTAAAACTGGAAACCAGGGCAGTGGAAGAAAAGATCAAGAAGTTGAAAGGAGAGGCTTAAATCCTCTCCTTTTATTCAGTTAACCAGTGGAGGTATATACCATGTTTAATGCCGCGCTTTTTATCCTGGCGGCGGTGGCATTATTTTTTTCCTGGCGCAGGGACCGGGAAAAAACCGGCAAGGCCCTGCAGATCGCCAAAAAACAATTTTTTAACCTGTTGCCCAGCATGCTGGGGATTATCAGCCTAATCGGTCTGATGCTGGCCCTGGTGCCCCGGGAGGTTATTGCCGGTTTTTTCGGCAACGACAGCCCGCTGGGTATCTTGGTAATTGCTATTATTGGTTCTATTACTTTAATCCCGGCATTTATTGGCTTTCCCCTGGGCGCTTCATTAATTGCCGCGGGAGCCAGCGTGACGGCGGTAGCCTGTTTTTTAACCACCGTGCTGATGGTGGGCGTGGTCACGGCGCCGGTGGAAATAGAGCTTTTCGGCAAGCGGTTTACCATTTTGCGTAACGCAGCCGGCCTGGTAGCAGCGCTGGCCATTGGGATAATCATGGGGGCAATTTTACAATGAAAAACCAGCTTAAAAAATACCTATTGTTTTTAGTTGTGGTTATTGTAGACGTCCTTCTGTGGTATTACTACCCGGACCGGGGTGTATCAGCCGTAACCAGCGCCGCCGATTACCTCATGGAAATGCTTTTATTTATCCCGCCCATTTTTGTTTTGGTGGGGCTACTGGATGTCTGGGTGCCGCGTAGAATCGTGGAAAAGCACGTCGGTCCCGGTTCCGGAATTAAGGGCATCATCATATCTATCCTGGTGGCCACGGCGGCGGCCGGCCCCCTGTACGCCGGGTTTCCCGTGGCTTACGCCTTGCTGAAAAAAGGCTGCCGGGTGGCCAATGCGGTTATTTTCCTGGGCACCTGGGCCACCATAAAAATACCCATGTTGATGATGGAGATTAAATTTATGGGCTTGTCCTTTGCCCTGCTCCGCCTGGCCCTGACCCTGCCCGCCGTTATTCTGACGGGGTACCTGCTGGAAAAATTTTTGGCCGGGCAACCGCAAGCGGATGCTCCTCCGGCGGAAAACCTGTGAACTGGCTGGTTAATTGAGATTCTTTGGATAATACGGTATCACCCGGCCAAAGCCATCTTGCCGGTGGTGGATTTAGCCCGCCAACACAACCTGGAAATCCTGTCTAACAACACCCTCGGCCCCAGCCTGGAAGAATTTTTAATTTTCGGCATTATGTTTCCCGTTTTTATGTTCCTCGCCTTTGCAGTGGAACGGGATGTGCCCCGCCAGTCCCTGCGCCGGGGCTGATTGCCATGACCGTTTTGTTTACCGCCTCTTCGGTGGGTCCCATGATCGCCCCGTGGGAGCGCAAGGCGAAAACTTACGAACGCTTACTGTCCGCCCCCCTGTCCGTCTTGCAGTTGGTTTTGGGCAATGTACTGGCCGGCTTCTTCTACGGCATGGTCATCTCCCTGGTTCCGTTACTGCTGGGCATCTTTATCCTCGGGGCACATTATTTTATGAGATTACGTGCTATAACAATTCTTTGAATTTGGTTGGTGCCTTCGTAAATTTGGGTAATTTTAGCATCCCTCATATAGCGTTCTACCGGATATTCAGTGGTATAGCCATATCCACCGAAAATTTGCACCGCGTCGGTGGTCACTTTCATTGCCGTATCTGAGGCAAACAGTTTGGCCATGGCAGACATTTTGCTAAGTCCTTCGGCATGGTCATCGATGGCCACTGCCGCCTGATAAACCAGCGCCCGTGCCGCTTCTATCTGGGTGGCCATATCGGCCAGCATAAACTGAATACCCTGGAATTCACAGATAGGCTGGCCAAATTGTTCTCTTTGCTTGGAATATTCCAAAGCAGCGTCAAAGGCCCCTTGGGCTATACCAAGGGCTTGGGCCGCCACACCTGTACGAGTGTGGTCAAATGCTTGCATGGCAATTTTAAAACCTTGGCCCTCCTTGCCCAGGAGGTTTTCTTTCGGAATTCGGCAATTTTCAAAAATCAGTTCTCTGGTTATTGAACCACGGATACCCATTTTGCTTTCCTTCTTACCAAAAGAAAAGCCTGATGTTCCCTTCTCCACGATAAAGGCGCTGATACCCTTTACACCCTTTGATTTGTTAGTCATGGCTATTATAGTATATATCTCCGCTTCGCCGCCATTAGTAATAAAATGCTTGACTCCGTTTAATACATAATAATCACCATCCCGGGTAGCCGTAGTGGTTATCCGGGAAGCATCCGAGCCAGCCCCAGGTTCGGTGAGGCCAAAGGCCCCTAGTACTTCACCACTGGCCATGGGGGTAAGATATTTCTTTTTTTGTTCATCAGTACCTGCCAGCAGCACCGGGGCTATAGCCAGGGCCTGGGTGGTTAATATTACTGAGGTGGAGGCACAGACCCGAGCTACCTCCTCAATTGCTATCACATGGCTTAGAGTATCGGAACCGGCCCCGCCGTATTCTTCAGGTACATTAATACCCAGCAGTCCATACTCAGCCAGCAGTTTTACATTATCCCGCGGAAACTCTCCTGTCTGGTCTATTTCCGCTGCCCTTGGAGCGAATTTTTCCAGCGCCAGTTCCCGGGTCATTTTTCTGAGCATTTTTTGTTCTTCAGTAAGCCTAATTGTCATAAACAATCGCTCCTTGACCAGTTAATTACTTAAACGATGATAGTTTTAACTTCCATATTTAGATCCTCCATTCTTAATCAATAATATAACCGTAAACCGACCAGCCGCCGTCCACCACTATTGTCTGGCCGGTTATATAGCTTGAGTCATCGGAAGCCAAAAATACAGCAACTTTCGCCACTTCATCGACATTTCCTAACCGTCCCATGGGACAGCGCTTTCTAAGTTTTGCTTCATCGAGAATTCCTTTATCAATAAGATCTGTCACCAATTCAGTCATTATATAGCCCGGGCAGATGGCATTTACCCGAATGTTGTCTTTGGCCCACTCAACCCCCAGGACCTTAGTCAGAGCATTGATGCCACCCTTGCTAGTAGAATAAGCCGCCCGGCCTGGGGCTACTACTAGCCCGTACATGGAAGACATGTTAATTATGTTCCCGCTTTTCTGTTTTAGCATCTGCCTTCCCGCTGCCTGGCTGCAATAAAAAACTCCGTTCAAATCAATATTTATAGCCCGGTTCCAGTCTTCTATGGGTAATTCCGCCGAGGATTTGGCCATGGAAATCCCGGCATTGTTTACCAGTATATCAAGCCGACCAAATTCGTTTACCACTTTTTCCACCATGACATTAACTTGCTGCGGGTCGGCAACGTCTGCTTTTATGGCTATGGCGCGGCCTCCCCTTTTGCGGATTTCCCCTGCGGTTTTATCCGCTCCCTCAAAGGTAGTGGCATTTACTGCCACTACTGCCCCTTGAGAAGCAAAGGCAAGGCATACCGCCCTGCCGATGCCTCTACTACCTCCTGTTACCAGTGCAACCTTATCTTTTAGCTTCATAGCCTTTCCACCTTACTTTGATTATTTGATAATTCCATTTCCCGTAATTGCCGCCGCAGAATTTTACCGGTCGATCCCTTGGGCAGAGCATCGATAAATTCTACATAGCGCGGTATTTTGTACGGAGCTATCTTTAACCTGCAATAATCCCTAATTTCCTCCTCGGTGGCAAACTCTCCCTCTTTAAGCACTACGAAGGCCTTTACCTCTTCGCCCTTGAGTTCATCGGGTACGCCGACCACGGCTGCTTCCGCCACTTTGGGATTGGTGTAAAGGACTTCTTCCACTTCCCGCGGGTAAACATTGTAACCACTTTTCAAAATCATGTCCTTCTTGCGATCCACGATAAATATATAGCCGTCTTCATCCTTGTAGGCCATATCACCAGTGTGGAACCAGTCGCCCCGCATTGCCCAGGCCGTAGCCTCGGGGTCCTTGTAATAACCCAGCATTACATTAGGACCCCTGACGACAATTTCACCCACTTCACCCGCAGGTAACTCATTATCATGCTCGTCAAAAATCTTAACCTCTACACCCTTAATCGGCGTACCCGTGGAGGCAGGTTTGCGAGGGCCTTCAATGGTATTGAATGCGTTTACCGGCGAGGTTTCGGACAAACCGTATCCTTCAATAATGATACGGTTATACATGCTTTCAAATTTATTCAGCACCTCCACCGGAATGGGCGCCCCACCGGAAATACAAAGGCGTAAGCTGCTCAAATCGTATTTTAATGCATCCGGATGGTTAATTATATAGGAATACATGGTGGGAACTCCCGTGAACACCGTTGCCTTGTTATCCTGAATAGATTGCATTATTTCAACGGGATCAAACCGCTGATGCAAGATGAGGGTTGCCCCGTTATAAATGCCGGTATTCATGACGCAGGTTTGGCCAAAAATGTGCGCCAAGGGCAACACGGTAATCATTTTGTCGTCCGGATTCCCCCGCATAATATCATTAAAGGTTACCACATTGGAGCCGATATTATTATGGGACAGCATGGCTCCTTTAGGTTTGCCGGTGGTACCGGAGGTGTAGATTATTACTGCCACATCATCATCTTTGACCGCATTTTGAGGAGAAGAATCAGCCGCTTCCGAAACCAATTTTTCAAAATTTATAATACCCTCTTCGGCAAGGCCAGAGACAATAACGTGCTTAACCCCCTTTAAACCTTTCAATCCATTTCTTAATTCGGGGTAGTGTTCTTTGTTGGTAATCACAACTTCGGTATCCGAATGGTCGACAATATAATTTATTTCATCCGAACGTAGCAGCACATTGATAGGAACTACCACCGCACCCAGTTGCAGGACTGCATAATAACTTTGGATAAACTCCCGAGTGTTGGGTAAATACAGGGCAACCTTACTTTCCTTTTTCACTCCCAGCGAACTCAAACCGTTACTAAGCCTGTTAACTATTTCATATAACTCGCGATAAGTCGTAACTTTTTGTTGCTCCAAAATAGCGGGGTGGTTAAGCCGGCTTCTACCACCCCTACGAAAAATTTCTAAAATGGTCACCTTACCACCTCCGCTAAATGTCATATTGAACCGTTTCTGGCAGAAACGTTGTACCGAAGGTCCAAAAACATCCTATTGGGCCATGTTTTTCATGGCCTTAAAGATAACCTGCCTGGTATTTTCGCTGATTTCTGGCTCAAAATAAGGTTCCCAGGCTTCTCTCGGTGGTGGCGGAGAAACATAAGCGGCTATGACGATGCAAAGAGCGGATGCAGCCACTGCCAGCACGATTGCCGGAATTGTGCCAGGCATTGCCTTAGTTGTGATCAGGTAGTTAGTGATGACATAAGTTAAGCCACCAACTATAGAACCCAGATAACCTCCCAATTTATTGGCTTTTTTCCAGTACAGGCCCAGGTACATGGGGGCAATGAAAGTCCCCCCGAAAAGGCCGAAAACATATGCTGCAGCCATAGCTATAAATGCAGGAGGGTTAAGCGCCAAAATAATCGCAACAATGCCCAAGATGACCAACGTAACTTTGGTCATGGTTATTAGGGTTTGTGGGTTTATTGTTTTACGGCTCAAATTGCGAATCATGTCATAGGTTATTGCTAGAGCGCTATGGAACGTCATGGCGTTGGCCGTGGAAAGAGCTGCCGCAAATATTGCTGCCAGCATTATACCGGCAATTACGGGGTTCATAAACTGGGAAATCAGCATGGGCATAACCCAGTCTGTTTCTTTACCGGCGGGCATAGTGGGAACAAGTACACGGCCCCCGATACCCAAAACCATTAAGCAAAGAAAGACAATAGCAATTACAAACGTTGAAATTAAAGGAGTTAGGATGGCAGTTCGCAAATTTTTGGCCGCAAGTAGGCGCGTAGGCCAGTGGGGAGCCACCGAGGCGCCCAAAGAGTTGGAGATAAATATCCCGATCATGGCTGAAAGAGTAAAGGTACCCAGTGGATCCAGCAAGCCTCCTGGTGGTGTAGGTTTACCTCCCTCTACGGCTGGTGTTGAAATTTCCATCGCCCTGGCAAACATTTCGGACCAGCCGCCAACTTGAGGTAAAACAGCTATGGCGGCTATGACCAAGCCGATCACAATTATAATGGTGTTAAATAGGTCGGTGGTAGCTACTGACCACATGCCGCCAAAAACAGTTACCAGGATAAAAAATGCAAATACGAAAACGCCTACTTCATATGGTATACCTGTAAGTGTAGCAATTATCATACCTAATCCTTTAATCTGGATAGTGACATAAATTAAATAACCAGCGATCATGGTTAAAGACGCTATGACCTGGATATAGCTTCTTTCTGCAAAGGGTTCGTAACGCAATCTCATAAACTCAGGAACAGTTCTGACGGGAAACTCCGGTCTCCTTAGTTTGTAAGCTAAAATTGGCATAAGGGCGTTCGCAAAAAACCAGCCCGCAAACCAGCCGGTAATAGCGGCAAAACCTACACCGTACAGCATGCTAGGAACACCCAGCACGGATGCCGCGCTGACCCAGGTGGCGGTAAAAGTGGCCACGTTGATTACCAACCCCATACTCCATCCGCCCACCGTGAAATCATCTAGAGTACCCGCTTTTTTATAACCCTGCCTGCTAAAATAAATTAATAAAATAAAATAAATGATAAAAACCGTAACCTGCACTGCATTCACGCTTGCTCACTCCTTTTACCAAAGTTAATGAACTGACAAATTGTTGCTTGATTGATCCTTTTTTGCGGTTTTGGCACCCCATCGTTCAACCCCTGAACGGTCAATTTGTTTTAAAAAATAAAGGGAATACGTCCAGGGGATGATGATAACGGCAATCCATAAAGCAATGGAAGGCCAACCTTTAAACGGAATGCCCAAGAATGTTTCCATATTTTTCTTGCCTCCTTTCTTTTGGTTTAAAGTTGCAAGCTACTTGTTGCTTTGTTATAAATAACATCCTACTTTATTGTTCAAATTTAAAATTTTTGCAAATTACATGCCATTTCTATAACTTCATAATTGTATGAAAAATGCCACTAAAGATATTAGCGAGTCAAAATTGAATCATTTTTTATGAATTTTTTAAAAACAAAAAACTGGTTCACTGAATCAGTGTTGACTCAGTGAACCAGTTGTGAAACGCTAAAGACGGTCAAAGAAGTCACGATGTTGCAAAATTTTTTACTTTTTGTTTAAATCGAAACGCCAGATTTTGAAGCAATTACCTGGCAGTAATTCTCCTTACCCTTCGCGAAACTGTAGATTGACTCACCCCCAATGCCTTGGCTGCCTTTCTGGTACTTCCGTAATATTCCATGGCAGCGGCAATTATTTCATTTTCATATTGCTCCAACGCTTTCTTTAGAGGTGCAAATTTACGCATTTTCTTTTGCCCAGATTTCATAAGTTGCGATTTTTTAATATATTCCGGTAGATCCGAAAAGGTAATCAAATCACCATGAGTGGTTATAATTAACCTCTCAATTAAATTTATTAGTTCACGTACATTCCCGGGCCAATTATAGTTTACTAAATAATCAACCGCCTCGGAGGAAATCACCTTTTTGGTTTTAAATTTATTGTTCATTACATGAAGATAATGACTAATAAGGGCTGAAATGTCTTCTGGCCTTTCCCTGAGGGGAGGAATATCTATGGGAACTACGTTCAAGCGGTAATACAAGTCTTCACGAAATTTTCCTTCAGCTATAAGATCTAAAAGGTTTTTATTTGTGGCAGCAACCACCCTGAGATCAATTTTTATTGTTTTTACTCCCCCAACCCTTATTAGCTCCTGCTCCTGCAGAACCCTTAATAACTTAACTTGTAGATCCATGGGTAATTCAGAAACCTCATCCAGAAAAAGAGTCCCTTTGTCTGCTAATTCAATTAATCCAGGTTTGCCCTCCCTTTGAGCTCCGGTAAAAGCGCCCTTTTCATAGCCGAATAATTCGGACTCCAAAAGACTGGCAGGTATGGCACCGCAGTTAATGGCAACAAACTTGCCCTCATCATGTCGAGGACTGAGCCGGTGTATCATTCTCGCAACAACTTCCTTGCCCACACCAGACTCACCCGTTATTAGAACCGTGGAATCAACTGGGGCCACCTTGGTAACTAAATACAATACATTTTGCATCAGTTTACTTCGAGCAACAATATCCTCTTGTTGTGCTAGTTTCAATTTTAAATCGGCAACTTCATTTTTATAACGATTGGCTAAATCTTTTGCCTGGATTAATTTTTCCTTTAACCTGTTAAGCTCGGAAATGTCCCTTACGTTAGTTACAACCCAAACAAGATTACCCTTATCATCAAAAACTGGATTCCCGGTAACTATAGTCTGTTTACCGGTACGCACATTCTGGATCAACGTTACAGATCTTTTTTCTTTTAACACCTTCATCGTAACCGACTCATCAACAGTGCCATCCAGTTCCATATCTCTCATATTTCTCCCAATACATTCTTCCCGGGACAATCCTGTAATCCTTTCTATGGCATCATTTACCCTTAGCGTCGTTCCTTCATGATCAGTAATCCAGATGCCATCGTAAGATGAATTAATAATTGCATCTAATTGTTTGTTCAACATTTTTACCTTGTTAAGCTCATCCGAAATACTTTCCAATTCGCTAAAATCCTGAAAAACTGCAACTGCACCAATTAAAACGCCTTTATTTATAATCGGGGAATAGTTCGCAAATAATGTTTTTCCGGGACCAAGTTCAGTTTTAACATTAAACTTAGGTTGGCCTGTTTTTAATATTGTAGGGAGTTTAGTTCTTGGAATAACATCCATTATATGCTTACCCAAGACATTATCTTGCAAACCTAAAATGCGGCGGGCAGCTCTATTGCAAATGGTAATAATAGCGTTTTTATTAACAGCTACTATACCGTTATTGGTAGAATCAATAAGGGAACTTAAACTAGATAAACTATAATAAACTTCTTCTTTAAAAGAACATAAAACATCATAAGCTGTAATTATGCCCAAAAAATTGTTTTCATTGTCAATTACAGGCAAAAATAATAAAAAGTTCTCTGGAATATCAACAACCAGAGTATCTTTTAAAACTACTGGGAAATCAGTAATCATAACATCTTTAACTAATTTAGACAATTTTTTTTCCTTCGAAATTATAGCGTTAGAAATTTTTAAAATTCCACAATACTTATTATTATCTACTACCGGAGCCATTAAAATGTCTTTATTTAGACATTCTTTAATAGCACTATCAACAGTGCTTTCAGGGGAAAAGACAGCTTTTGGTTTACTCATAATGTTCTGTACTAACACGCTCAATCCCCCTCCTCGCTATTTCTTATTAAAACTATTATTTAAAATTTTCCATTAAATTTAAGATTCCTTTAATTTTCTGAAAAAACATACTAAACACTCATGATCCTTATAATCACAACCGAGCATGAAAAATCCTCTACTCTTAAATACTAGAATTGGCAGTGTGTTCAGGTCGAGCTTTTATTGGTGGTTTCGACCCTGTAGACTAAACTGACTACAGCAACCTAGAAGCACAACTGATTGTGGAACTCGAACACGTTAATTAAAATTTCACTTTTTTCGGTTGCTGTACTCCACTGCTAAACTTTAAAGAATCGAGGGATTTTTCATGCCAGAGAGTAAAAAGCGTAAACGTAAACCGTCAAAACAAACCAAGGTCATGGAAACAGGAAATGATGCATTATACGAAAGCTGTGCCGGATTAGATGTGCATCAAGAAACCGTTGTAGCATGTGTATTGTTTGGCCCTCTTGACCATCGTCCTAAAAAAGTAGTAGAGACGTTTTCAACAACAACATCCGGGTTATTGGAACTATTAGATTTTTTATCAGAGTATAATGTAACCCATGCAGCAATGGAAAGCACCTCAGTTTACTGGAAACCTGTTTGGAATATTTTAGAGGATTCGTTCACCCTTCTCTTGGCCAATGCTCGTATGATTAAAAATGTTCCAGGGCGTAAAACAGACGTTAATGATGCAGAATGGATAGCAAAGTTGTTACGTAATGGCTTGATAGAAAGCAGTTTTGTTCCTCCCCAGCCTATTCGTGATTTAAGGGATATGACCCGTTACAGGAAAAAACTGATTGGCAACATTACCGCTGAAAAGAATCGTATTCATAAACTCCTGCAAGATGCTAACATCAAGCTAACAACGTATATGTCAGATATTTTTGGAGTTTCAGGCCGAAACTTGCTCCAGGCCATTATTAATGGCGAAAAGATAGAAACAGAAAACTTGGATAAGTTGGTTAAAGGAAACTTGCGCAATAAAATTCCTGAATTACAAGATGCACTTAACGGCCGACTACGGCAACATCATCGTGAGATGATTAGGTTTTGCTGGGAGCACATCGAATATTTAGAGCGACAGCTTGCTAATTTGGAAGCTCGTATTGATCAAGCATTAGCCCCCTATCAGGAAGAAGTTAAATTATT
>CAJYBN010000013.1 GCA_913064925.1 uncultured Peptococcaceae bacterium | reverse complement strand
AAGCAGGGCTGCCAGGAGAAAATTCATGGCTGGCCCGGCAACGATAATGGCCATGCGCTGCAGCACCGTCTTGTCGGCGAAGCTTTTACCCGGCTCAATATCCTTTTCCTCCGGGTCCATGCCTGCCATGCGCACAAAACCGCCCAGCGGCAGCAAGCGCAAGTTATAATTGGTACCGCCGCGGGAAATGCCCACCAATTTCGGGCCGAAACCCATACTGAACTCATGAACCTTGATGCCCACTGTCTTGGCCACGGCAAAGTGACCCAACTCGTGGCAAAATATAAGAATGCCGAATACGAATACGGAAGCCCAAAAGGTAGCCATGCATCTCATCCTTTGTGGAAAATACAATATAACCTGTAACAATTACCTTGCCCTAACGGGTTGCATAAAATGCCTTGCGTGCGGCAACATAAGGACCGCCGACGGCTACCCGCGGGTACATAACTCTTTCGCGCGGCGTCGCGCCCACCGGTCCGCCTCCAAGACTTCCTCCAGCGAGTCGTATTCCCGCGGGCGGTGGCTTTGCATGACTTGTTCCACTATTTGTGGAATATCCATAAAGGCGATCTCACCGGTTAAAAAAGCCTTCACAGCCACCTCGTTGGCGGCATTTAAAACAGCCGGCATGGTTCCCCCGGTCCGCCCGGCCTCGAAAGCCAGGGCCAACAGCGGAAATTTTTCCACATCCGGCTCTTCAAAGGTCAGGGCATCTATAGGCCACTGCAGGCCGGTGACGCTCCCCTCAAGCCGGCGCGGGTACAACAAGGCATACTGTATGGGCAGGCGCATATCCGGCACTCCCAATTGCGCCATAACTGCCCCGTCATTAAATTCCACCATGGAATGAATAATACTTTGCGGGTGTATAATCACTTTAATTTTATCATAAGGCAGGTCAAACAGCCATCTGGCTTCAATAACCTCAAGGCCTTTGTTCATGAGCGTGGCAGAATCTACGGTAATTTTTGGCCCCATTTTCCAGTTAGGATGTTGTAAAGCCATAGCTGGCGTTACCCCTATCATCTCCTCCCGCTTCATACAGCGAAACGGCCCGCCGGAAGCAGTCAGGATCACCCGTGCTACATCGCCTGGGTCCTCTCCGTTCAGGCACTGCCAAACAGCCGAGTGTTCGCTGTCCACCGGCAGGATTTTTACGCCACGCCGACGGGCCTGGCTGGTAACCAGCGCCCCGGCAGCTACGAGGCTTTCCTTGTTGGCGAGGGCGATATCCTTTCGGGCACGAATGGCCGCCAGCGTGGGTTCCAGACCGGCCGCACCGGATACGGCAGTTAATACCATGCTTGCAGCGTGACACGTGGCCACAGCAAGCATGCCTTCTCGACCATAATAAATTTTCGTTTCCCGCTGCCCAGCAAGTTCAGCCCGTAACCACAAAGCGTCTTCCTTTTTTTGTATAGAAATCAGCAAGGGTCTATACTTTTTGGCTTGTTCCAGGAGCAGTTCCCGGTTGCTCCCCGCTGCCAGGGCCACCGGCCTGATAAAATCCGGAAAGTCGTCAATCACCTGGAGCGCCTGGCGGCCGATTGATCCCGTACTACCCAAAATAGCTATTTGTTTCATGATTATCTCCACAACATCATTATTTTTTATAATTTAGAGATATACCCGCCTTGACTGCGGCCTGAATGGCAATGACCAAAATGGGGCCCAGAACCAGTCCCAGCACGCCAATGGTCTTCAACCCGATGTACATGGCCATTAATACGGCCAAGGGGTGCAACCCCAAATTGGTGGCAACCACTTTCGCCTCGAGGACTGCCCTTACCACCATAACCAGCAGGTACAATATGGTCAGCTGTATACCCAGCACTATATCTGACGTCACAAAAGCCCAAACAGCCCAGGGTATATAAACGGTGCCGGGTCCCAGTACGGGGATCAGATCGAAGAAACCCACAATGAGACCAATGGTAATGGCATATTCCGAGCCGATCAGCCTTAAACCGATAATGCTGATGACGGTGGTTATGGATATTAAAATAAATTGGGCCTTAACGTATGCCTGAAAAGCCATAGCAACCTGCTTGCTTATTTCCACTGATTTTTCCCCCAAAGGCGAGGGAACAAGCTTCAGCCACAACTCGTAAATCTTTCCCCTGTCCTTGCTGAAAAAATAAGTGGCGATCAGGCTAACGATGACTACTAGAATGCCGCCGGGCACCCCACTGATAACGTGCAGCAAAGCGCTCACCAGGTCCCGCACCCAGTGTTGCATGGACGTAGTTATGCTATTGATGGCTTCATAAAGGTTGCCGGTAACACTTTTCGGCAAAGTGCCGTAAAATATAATGCTTTTCTGAATCCAAATGTCAATAAATTGCTGGGCAGCGGCCACCTTTTCCGGCAGCGTCATGGACAAGTCGTTCAGTTCCTTGACCAGGCGCAGGACCAGCAGGGTCAACACCATACCTATGCTGCCGAAAAAAACCAGCATGGCGAGAGGAACGGCCAGTACCCGAGAAATCCTGCCCCGGTGGCTGAACATCACCACCAGCGGCTCCATAAACAAGCTGAATATTACGGCCAGCAAAAACGGGAAAAGAATGGTCAGCAGGAACTTTAGCCAGGATAATGCTTCGGGTAGCACATACTTTATGGCCAGGTAAATGGCTAAAAGTGTAACCGCCCCGGCCAGCACGTACAAAATATTCTGTATAACCCGCGGCACCGAATTCACCTCAACCGGTTATTATTAAACCAACGTAGTAATAAACCAGGGGCGCCGTGAAAAGCATGCTGTCAAACCTGTCCAAAATCCCCCCGTGGCCGGGTATCAGTTTGCCGGCATCCTTAATGCCTACCTGTCGCTTAATGGCTGACTCCACCAAATCACCCGCCTGCGCGCCGAAGCCTACCAGTATACCAAGAATTAATACAGGAAGAACCGGAAATTGAGGGTAAAGCAAAGCAACCAGCAAGGCCGTCAAAAAGCTGCCCGCTACTCCCCCGGCAGCCCCCTCCAGGGTCTTAGCCGGGCTAAGCGCAGGAGCTATTTGCCGCCTGCCCGCTTTCCGTCCCACCAGAAAAGCGGCGGTATCACTGGCCCAGGTGCACAACAGCATGAATAACAACCAAACCCACCCGTCTGCCAAGGTGCTCAGTAGGTAAAGATAGATTATCAAACCAACATACATGGTGCTGAAAAAGGCAACCGCCACGTCTATAGGCTTCAGGCGCGGGTACAATAACAACATGGCCAGCAGGTAAAGCAGTAGCACGGATAAAACAGCTGTTCCCGGGTAACCATGCTGCCACCGGTAAGCTGCCAGAAGCAGGACGGTGCAGCCCGTCAACAGCAATGCGGGCGGTAAATGCAGCTCTATCCTGGCAAAAATGCGGCTTATCTCCCAAGCCCCCAGCAGCATCAAGACTGTGGTCAACAAAAAAAGAAAAATACCGCCGTACCACACCGCCGCCAATAGTAGGGGGATGCCTATTAGCGCGCTCAAAAGCCTTTTCCAGAACACTCCATCACCAACCCTGAGCCGTCAATTATGAACAAGTCCTCCGAAGCGTCTCTCACGCCCTTGAAAGTCAAGCAACGCCTTTAAAAGGTCTATCCTACCAAAATCCGGCCACATAGTGCTAGTTAGCCAAAACTCCGTATAAGCCAGCTGCCAGAGCAAGAAATTGCTGATGCGGTAATCACCGGAAGGCCTGATCAATAAATCGGGATCGGGCTGTCCGGCAGTATATAGGTGGTTGTTAACGACGGTTTCATCAACATCTTCCACTTGAAGCTCGCCTCGTTGTATCTTTTCCCCTATCCGCCGTACAGCCTGGACCAGCTCGGCTCTACCCCCGTAATTGAGCGCCACGTTGAATACCATCCCCGTGTTACCCTTGGTTCTTTGTACGGCCATGGTCACCGCTTCCTGCGCTTGGGGCGGAAGCTCGGAAATGATGCCCATCGGGTTTATTTTAACATTATTGGCACATAATTCTTCAATTTCTTTATTAAGATATTCCACCAGTAATTCCATTAACATATTGATTTCATCGCGGGGCCTCTTCCAATTTTCTGTCGAAAAAGCATAAACGGTCAAGTACTTGATGCCGAGCTCCACGCATAATTTGACCACCTCTCGCAGGGCGTTTACGCCCGCCCTGTGCCCAAACGACCGGGGCATTCCCTTTTTGGTGGCCCATCGCCCGTTGCCGTCCATAATGATGGCTATATGTTCCGGTAACATGTTCATGTCTAGCTGCTTCATCAATTTTTTTTCTTCTTTTTTATCACCAGCAGCATTTTTTAGGCGGTTGCCCAGCAACCGTGTAAACAATTAACGGCCCCCTTTCGTATAAAACAACCCCCTCCGGAAGCGAGGGGGTTTATACATTATTCTTCGATAATGGCTCCGGTAGGGCATTCCTCGATGCATGTGCCGCATTCTTCACATTTATCAGGGTCAATTTTGTAAATATCGCCTTCAATAATGGCATCGTTGGGGCATGATTCCAAACAGGTCCCGCATGCCAGGCACTCGTCGGTAATTTTGTACGTCACCCCAGACTACACCTCCTTTCCGGGCATCTCTCTGGCCACCGTAAGCAAGATCCTGTTCTCGGCCAATTTGCGGCAACGCACCACCCTATAACTCCCGCTGGGGTCCCGCCCGGGCGGGGCAATGTACTCCACATCCACGTCCCAACCGGCGGAGCGGCACATTGCCATCGCCTGTTCCAAATCCCTGGCCAAAAGGTCCGTATACTGCATTAAACGGTCATAATCTCCTTTTCCTTAGCCGCCAATAGCTTGTCAATTTCCTTTATGTATTTATCGGTCAGCTTTTGTACCTCATCCTGCAGCCGGCGCTGCTCATCCTCAGATATTTCACCGTTTTTCTGCTGCGTTTTTAAGGTGTCGTTGGCATCACGCCTTATGTTGCGTATGGCTACTCGCCCTTCCTCCGCCTTCTTTTTGGTGATTTTGACTAGTTCCGCCCTCCTCTCCTGCGTCAACTGCGGAATAGCTAGCCTGATAACGTTGCCGTCGCTGACCGGCGTAATGCCCAGATCAGATTTCAAAATGGCCTTTTCCATTTCCGGCAAAACCGATTTATCCCAGGGCTGAATAACCAACAACCGCGGTTCCGGAGCGGTAATGTTGGCCAGCTGGTTTATCGGCGTCGGAGTACCGTAATAAGGCACCGTTATTTTTTCCAGCAAGGAGGGAGTTGCTCTACCCGCGCGCAATGAAGCCAGTTCTTTATTTACTATTTCTACAGTCTTCTTCATATTTTTTTCCGTTTCAGACAGAAGAGAATTTGCCAATCAAATCACCTCCAACATAGGTTCCCACTTTTTCCCCTTGCACCGCCCGCTTGATGTTACCCCGTTCGTTAAGATTAAACACCAGTAAAGGAATGCGGTTATCCATACACAGGGAAGTGGCTGTGGAATCCATTACCCTGAGCCCCCTGTTTAATACGTCAATGTAACTCAAAGAGCCGAATTTTTTGGCATCCATGTTAGTGAGGGGGTCAGAATCATAGACACCGTCAACCCGTTTGGCCATTAATATTATTTCGGCTTCTATCTCCGCCGCCCGCAGGGCGGCTGTGGTATCCGTGGAAAAGTACGGGTTGCCCGTCCCTGCAGCAAAAATAACCACCCGTCCTTTTTCCAAGTGCCTTATGGCCCGCCTGCGGATATACGGCTCGGCAACTTCACGCATTTCAATGGCCGTTTGCACCCTTGTATCCACGCCGTGCTTGGACAAAGCATCTTGTAAAGCCAGAGAGTTAATTACCGTCGCCAGCATACCCATATAGTCAGCAGTGGCCCGGTCCATGCCCTTGGCGCTGCCCGCCACGCCGCGCCAAATATTGCCCCCGCCTACTACAATGGCTAACTGCACCCCCAGCTGGACCACTTCTTTGATTTGCACGGCAATGGAATATACCACTTCGGGGTCAATGCCGTAGCCCATTGAACCGGCCAGCGCCTCGCCGCTGAGTTTCAATACAACCCTGCTGTATTTGGGTTTATCCATCGAGGCACATAACCTCCAGTCACACCATTTTAAGTTCTACAAGAAACTGTTAAATCCTTTTCCCGGAAAAGACAATAACGGTAATGAAAACCGATTATTTTCCCGCCTGAGCCATTACTTCTACCACAAAATCATTCTGTCTTTTTTCCAGCCCTTCACCCAGCTCGTAGCGCACAAACCTGCGCACTGCTATATTTTCTCCAATCTGGGCGATTTTTTCCGTTATAAGCTGTTTCACGGTCTTATCCGTATCCTTGATAAAAGGCTGTTCCAGCAGGCAAACTTCTTTAAAGAATTTTTCTATCCTGCCCTGCACTATTTTTTCAATGATTTTTTCCGGCTTTCCTTCGTTGGCCGCCTGTGCCGCCAGTATTTCCTTTTCCTTGTTGATTACGCTCTCCGGCACGTCCTCTTTGCTGACGTATTCTGGCCTGGAAGCGGCTATCTGCATGGCGATGTCCCGGACAAGATTTTTGAATTCCTCGGTCTTGGCCACAAAATCGGTTTCACAATTGACTTCCACTAAAACACCTATTTTCCCGCCGGCATGTATATAGGCATCAACCAAGCCTTCGGCGGTAACCCGGCCGGCTTTTTTGGCGGCGGCCGCCAAGCCCTTCTCCCGCAATATGTCCACTGCTTTGTCCATGTCGCCGTTGGCGCTTACCAGGGCGTTCTTACAATCCATCATCCCGGCGCCCGTTCTTTCCCTTAATTCCTTTACTTTTGCAGCGGTAATTTCAGCCATGATCAATATCCTCCCTTACCATCATTTTCCTCATTTTATTATAACCTTTTCCTTCAGTCTCAAAACAGATAGAAAAAAGGCAGGGGCTCCCCATCAAGGTCATCCCCCACCCAATTTATTACTCGGCAACGGCAACTTGTTCTCCTTGCTTGCCCTCCAGTACAGCATCCGCTATTTTGCTGGTTAAAAGCCTTACCGCCCGTATGGCGTCGTCATTGCCGGGAATCACGTAATCGATCTCGTCGGGATCACAATTGGTGTCCACTATGGCAACAATGGGGATACCAAGCTTGCGACCTTCCGCTACGGCAATGCGTTCCTTGCGCGGGTCGATGATATACAAAGCGTCAGGCAAGCGCCGCATGTCTTTGATACCGCTTAGAAACTTGCTGAGCCTCTCTTTTTCGTGCAGTAACTGGGCAATTTCTTTTTTGGGCAGCTTTTCTAAAGTGCCATCTTGCTCCATTTTTTCTAATTCGTGTAGCCTGTCTATGCGTTTGCGAATGGTTTGAAAGTTGGTTAACATGCCGCCCAGCCAGCGCTGGTTAACGTAAAACATGCCGCAGCGCTCGGCTTCCTCACGCACCGATTCCTGTGCTTGTTTTTTGGTCCCTACGAATAAAATGTTGCCGCCCTGCTGCACCAGAGACTTGACGAAATTATAGGCTTCCTCTACCATTTTTACCGTTTTTTGCAGGTCAATGATATAAATACCATTGCGATCGGTAAAAATATAGGGAGCCATCTTGGGATTCCATCTCCGGGTCTGGTGACCGAAATGAACACCTGCTTCCAGCAATTGCTTCATGGAAATAATGGCCACTGGTTCCACCTCCTCCCAACCGGTTTTTCCTCCGCTGCCGTCATATTTCGCGGAACCCCACCGGGGACCACCCGCGAAATCTGGCAGCGTGTGTATTTAACACCAGCCTGTATTCTAACACAAAGTTTGCCGGGTGGCAAGATCAACGGGCAGAAAAAAACAGCCATCCGTGATGGAGGCTGTTTGCATTAGTGTTGTTTCATCCGCTCCAGTTCTTCCAGCAGGCGGTCGTTCAGTACCTTAATGTAAGTACCCTTCATGCCCAGCGACTTTGATTCGATAACCCCGGCGCTTTCAAACTTGCGCAAAGCATTGACAATGACCGACCTGGTGATACCCACCTTGTCCGCAATCTTGCTAGCCACCAGCAAACCCTCGTCGCCATCCAACTGCTCGAAAATATGATGCACAGCGTCCAATTCCGAATAGGACAGAGTGCCAAGGGCTATCTGTACCGCAGCGCGCTTGCGGGCTTCTTCTTCCATCCTGTCCTGCCGGGCCCGCAGTATTTCCATACCCACCACGGTTGCACCCAGCTCGGCCAGAATCAGGTCCTCGTCGGTAAAATTTTTATCAAACTTTGCCAATACCAGCGTTCCTAACCTTGTTCCGGCGCCCACAATAGGTACCACTGTAGTAACTTTGCTGTACTTACAGCCTTTATCGTGATTAAACGCACATACATTTACCGTCTGGCATATGTTGGCATGAGTTTCATTAATGCGTAAAAGGTTTTCGTTGTAATCTTCCGGAAAACCCGCCGGAGATTCGACGATATCCTCCATAATTTCACAAAAAAAACCCTTTAAATAACTGTACCCCAGAACTTTACCCCGGCGATCCAGGATATAGGCGCTGCATTCGATATTTTCGCTCAGGATGGCGGCAATTTCTTTGAAATCAACCGGGTAACCCGCAGATTTTTGCAGTACTTTGTTGATGGAACGGGTTTTTTCTAATAAATCTCGCAAATCACATCGCCTCTTTCTGATCCAAATGCTCCGTATTTTTAGTGGATAAAAGAAAAAACAGCTTTTTAGCACCTTATAAGATGTACCTGCTTAAATCCTGGTCTTTGACAATATCGCCCAATTTTTCGGTAACATAATCTTCGTCAATGCTGAATGAGGAACCACTCATTTCCGAAGCGGTAAATGAAATATCCTCCAAGAGCTTTTCCATAATAGTCTGAAGCCGCCTGGCCCCTATGTTTTCCGTTCGCTCATTAACAGTATAAGCGATTTCAGCAATTTTCACAAGAGATTTTTGTGAAAATTTAAGTTCAAGCCCCTCTGTTCGTAATAATTCGACATACTGCCTAATTAAGGAATTTTCCGGCTCTGTCAGTATTTGTAGAAAATCCTCTTTGGTCAGGCTAGAAAGCTCCACCCTAATGGGGAAACGGCCCTGCAGCTCTGGTATCAGGTCGGATGGCTTGGACATGTGAAATGCTCCAGCAGCAATAAACAGTATATGGTCCGTTTTTACCGGCCCGTACTTGGTCATTACGGTGGACCCTTCCACGATGGGCAAAATATCCCGCTGCACACCTCCCCGGGAAACATCGGGGCCGGCGCCGCCCTCCCGTACAGCGATTTTATCGATTTCATCCAAGAAAATAATACCGTTGTTTTCGGCGCGCTGCACAGCGGTGGAAGTCACCTCATCCATATCAATAAGCTTTTGCGCCTCCTGCTGAGTTAATATTTTTCTAGCCTCCGCCACGGTTACTCTTCGGCGGTGCTTTTTCTTGGGAAACAGGTTTCCCAACATATCCCCAATGTTAATGCCCATTTCCTCTATGCCTGAGCCGGTGAACACCTCCATTACGGGCGGCTTGTTATCTTCAACCTCAATTTCCACATACTCGTTCTCAAGCTCGCCCCGCGCCATTTTGTCCCGCAAGGTTTCTCTGGCGAATTTAATACGGCTGGCCATTTGATCATAATGCATGCTGTCGGTTTGCTCCCCCTGGCGGGCGGTCCCAAAAAGCATTTCCAGTGGGTTACGCGTCTCTCTGTTCTGCTGCGGCATGGGTGCAAGCAGCTCAATGATGCGTTCTTCAGCCATTTTCTTGGCCTTTTCCTCCACCTGGGACATTTTTTCCTGGCGCACCATGCGAATAGATGTTTCCACCAAGTCGCGCACCATCGATTCAACGTCCCTACCCACGTAACCCACCTCGGTAAATTTGGTGGCCTCCACTTTAATAAAGGGCGCATGAACCAGCTTGGCCAGGCGGCGGGCGATCTCCGTTTTCCCCACTCCGGTAGGCCCGATCATTAGGATGTTTTTCGGCATGACCTCGTCCCGCAGATCCTCGGGCAGCTTAATTCTGCGGTACCTGTTTCGCAAAGCAATGGCCACGGCTTTTTTGGCCTGCTGCTGGCCAACAATGTATTTGTCTAGCTCGGCAACGATTTGTTTTGGTGTCAGCGATTCCAACACCTACCCTCCTCCATCCGCTTTATAGGGTCTCCACTATGATGCGGTCGTTAGTGTAAACACAAATTTCCGCCGCCAAAGCCAGGGCTTCCCTGGCTATGTCGGCAGCTCCCATACCGGTGTTCTTAACCAGCGCCCGTGCCGCTGCCAGCGCGTACGGCCCGCCGGAGCCTACGGCGGCAATACCGTCGTCTGGTTCTATCACTTCGCCGCTACCGCTGATCACCAGGAGGCAGTCCTTATTCGCAACCACCAGCAAGGCTTCTAAGCGGCGCAGGAATTTGTCGGTGCGCCATTCCTTGGCCAGTTCCACCGCCGCACGTTTCATGTTTCCCTGGAAAGAATCCAGCTTTCCTTCGAACTTTTCAAACAATGTTATGGCGTCGGCAACCGAACCGGCAAAGCCAGCCAACACGCTGCCCCCCTGCAAACGCCTGATTTTACGGGCATTATGCTTTAAAATAGTGCTTTGTCCAAAGGTCACCTGGCCGTCACCGGCCATGGCCACTTCATCTTGTCTTTTTACGGCAACAATGGTGGTAGCGTGAAACATTTTACATCATTACCTCCTTACCGGCGGTTGGCTTTGTTTCTACCGCGGTAACTCCTATGCCCTAGGATGGGTCCGTTCGTAAACACGCTTAATACGCTCTCTGCTCAGGTGGGTGTAAATCTGCGTCGTGGACAGCCTGGCGTGTCCCAGCAGTTCCTGCACGGCCCGCAAGTCAGCCCCGTTGTCCAAAATGTGAGTGGCGTAAGAATGGCGAAATGTATGCGGGCTTGCCTGCATGCCGGTCTTCCCCAGCCGGGCGTAGCGGTTCACCAGCCAGCGCACGCCTCGATCCGTCAAGCGAACGCCCTTATTATTGAGAAACAGAGCCCGGACGATTCCCTTTGTCTTACCCATCAGGACGGGGCGCGCTCTTCTGATGTATATGCTTAAAGCTTCAGCGGCATACTGGCCCAGCGGAACGATCCTTTCCCGATTACCTTTCACGGTAACTCTAACGGTAGAGCGCCTTAAGTCGATGTCGCCGATATCAATGCCAACTAGTTCGCTGACCCTAATACCTGTACCATACAAGGTTTCCAAAATGGCCCTATCGCGGCAACCCAAAACAGTTCGGCGATCGGGAAACTCCACCAGTTTTTTCATTTCCTCCTGCGTAAGTACACCGGGCAAATTTTGGCCGGGCTTGGGGGCATTGATCCTCTGCAGCGGGTTATCCTCCACCACGCCCTCCCGGCAGAGGTACCTGTAAAAAGACCGCCAAGCGGAAAGCCTGCGGGAAATAGTGGCCGTCGATTTTTGCTGTTCCCGCAAAAAAGCCAGGTAACTTCTAAACAAGGGTACTGTTAATTCGCCCGGGTGCACAGCATGATCTTCTTTATTCAACAACCGGGCCAAAAAACTAAGGCCGTCGAACAAGTCGTGTTGGTAATTCAATATGGTATGCAAAGAAGCATTCTTTTCCGCCTGGAGGTACATGAAATAACCGTCCATGTAACCGTACACCTTGTCCTCGCCCCCCTCATATACCGGCTGCGTTCTTCCACTGTTCCAGTTTTTCCAGCGCCCTTTGCGCGTACCTGGTATTGCGCCGTTTTTTATCCCGTATTTTTTCCTCCAACGGCGGAAAAAGACCAAAGGTAATGTTCATAGGCTGAAAATTGTGCTCTTCCGCCGAAGTTATGTAATGGGCCAGGGCGCCGTGAGCCGTTTCACGGGGTAAAATTTCCGGCCGTCGCCCCTTCAGCAGCAAAGCTGCGTTGATGCCCGCCACTAGGCCCGAGGCGGCGGATTCTACATACCCCTCAACGCCGGTTATTTGGCCGGCAAAAAATAATTCCTCTCTTTTTTTGCACTGGTAGGTGGGCCGCAGTAAAACGGGGGAATTAATATAAGTGTTCCGGTGCATAACCCCGTAACGAGCAAATTTCGCCCTCTCCAACCCGGGGATCATCCTGAAAACGCGCTTTTGTTCACCCCACTTGAGGTGTGTCTGAAAGCCCACCATATTATACAATGTGCCGGCAGCATTGTCGCGCCGCAGCTGCACCACAGCGTAAGGCCTCTGCCCGGTGCGCGGATCCACCAGTCCCACGGGTTTCAAAGGACCGTAACGCATTGTGTCCCGCCCGCGCCTAGCCATTACCTCTATGGGCATGCAGCCCTCAAAAATTTTTTCCTTCTCAAAACCTTTACGGGGCGCCCGCTCGGCATTGACCAGTGCCTCCCAAAAGGCCTCGTACTCTTCCCTGGTCATGGGACAGTTCAGGTAGTCGTCCTCGCCTTTCCCGTAGCGGGAAGACCAGAAAACCTTGCTCATATCTATGGATTCCAGCGTCACTATTGGTGCCACGGCATCGTAAAAGTACAGGTATTGTCTACCGGTGAACTCCTTGATTCTTTCTGCCAGCCTGTCTGACGTAAGCGGCCCGGTAGCAACCACAACGACGCCGTCTGTTATATCTGTGCATTCCTCGCGCCGCACTTCTACTAGCGGGTGCTGCTCCAATATTTCGGTAACAGCACGGGCAAATCCTTCCCTATCCACTGCCAGAGCGCCCCCGGCCGGCACACAGTGTTTGTCGGCACAGTGCATGATGATGGAATTAAGTCTACGCATTTCCTCTTTCAACAGCCCCACAGCGTTGTACAGTGACCTAGCCCGCAGCGAATTGCTACAAACCAGTTCGGCAAAATAGCCTGTGTGGTGTGCCGGAGTTGTTTTTTTTGGACGCATCTCGCACAAAACAACCGGTATGCCCCTGGTAGCTACTTGCCAAGCCGCCTCGGACCCCGCCAGCCCAGCGCCTATCACGGTTACACGAGGCACTGTAATACCACTCCTCCTTTAAAAACGATGCTGCTATGGTAGTTTAACCTTTGGCGGCAGTTTCTGCGATTTCCGTTTTCATGTTGCAATCTTTGTTACTGCACCGGTAAACTTTCTTACCCTTGTTATGCTTTATTACCATCAAGCTGCCGCAGCGGGGGCATTTTTGGTTAGTGGGTTCATCCCAAACCACGAATTCGCAGGAAGGGTAATTGCTGCACCCGTAAAACTTTCTGCCCTTTTTGCTGCGCCGCAGCACCAACTCCCCCATACACTGGGGACAGGGCACCCCGGTGGGTTCAAGCAGCGGCTTTGTGTTCTTGCATTCTGGAAAACCTGGACAGGCCAGGAACTTGCCGTACCTGCCCATTTTAATGACCATGTTGCGGCCGCATTGATCGCATACTTCCTTCGTAA
The DNA here is from genome assembly GCA_913064925.1 of uncultured Peptococcaceae bacterium. Classification (GTDB taxonomy): domain Bacteria; phylum Bacillota; class Desulfotomaculia; order Desulfotomaculales; family Desulfallaceae; genus CAJYBN01. The sequence continues at coordinate 9,694 of CAJYBN010000013.1, read as the reverse complement.
CCTCGTCCTCCACCTGGATATGTTCAATTTCTTTTTCTGCAATGGCAAGCATTTTTTGAAAAGGGGCGTAAAAGTCGCTTAATATCTTGTGCCAGTCTACGTCACCCTCTTCGATGCTGTCCAGCTTTTGTTCCATATCCGCGGTGAATTCCACATCGATGATGTCGGGGAAATAATTCTTCAGCAGGTCCACCACCACAAACCCCAGTTCAGTGGGATAAAAATGCTTTTTTTCCCGTACCACATAGCCGCGCTTAATAATGGTATCCACGATAGGCGCGTATGTGCTGGGCCGCCCGATCCCTTTCTCCTCCAGGGCCTTGACCAGCGTAGCATCCGTATAACGGGGCGGTGGTTGTGTAAAATGCTGCTTGGGTACCAGGGAGCGTACCTTCAGCAGATCTCCCTGTTGCAGTTCCGGCAGCCGGTTTTCTTGGTTGTTGTTTTCTTCTTCGTCATCCCTTCCCTCGGTATAAACCTGCATAAAGCCAGGAAATTTGATGATTGAACCGGTGGCACGAAACACATACCGGCCCGCATGTATATCGACCCCAGTGATGTCTATAACTGCTGGGCTCATCTGGCTGGCGATAAACCTCTCCCAGATGAGGTTGTATAACTTGAACTGGTCGCGGGTCAGGTAATCCTGCACGGCAGCGGGCTCCCTGTTTACAGACGTGGGCCTAATGGCTTCATGGGCGTCCTGCGCCCGGCCCTTGGGGGACAGCTGGCGCACCTTGTCCGGAGCATATTCCTGGCCGTATTTGGCTGTAATAAACTCCCTGGCCTCCTGTACCGCGGTTTCTGAAACTCTAGTGGAATCTGTACGGATATAAGTAACCAAGCCCACCGGCCCTTCCTTACCCAGGTCCAGCCCTTCGTATAGCTGCTGCGCCACCATCATGGTCTTGCGGGCCGTAAAATTAAGTTTACGATAAGCCTCCTGCTGCAGACTGCTGGTGGTAAAGGGCGGAGCGGGCTGTCTTTTCCTTTCCCGCTTGGTAACGTTTATAACCCGAAACCTTTCTTCCTGCAAGTCACTTATGATCTGCCGGGCATGTTTTTCATCGGAAATGTGGGCTTTTTCCTCGCCGATCTTATGCAGCTTGGCTTCGAAGGTGCCGCTTCTGTCTTTTAACAGCTTTGCTGTCAGGGACCAGTACTCTTCGGGTACGAAGGACTGAATTTCTTCTTCCCGGTCGCATATCAAGCGTACGGCCACTGATTGCACCCGCCCGGCACTAAGGCCTTTCTTAATTTTGCGCCATAACAGCGGGCTTAAGTTATAACCCACCAACCTGTCCAGGATCCGCCTGGCCTGCTGGGCATTCACCAGGCGGTGGTCGATGGGGCGCGGGTTCTTGACGGCCTGCTGCACGGCCTGTTTAGTAATTTCGTTGAACTCGATCCGGCAGGGCGAATGTTCATCAATTTCCAATAAATTGGCCAAGTGCCAAGCAATGGCCTCCCCTTCACGGTCGGGGTCGGATGCCAGTAAAACCCTATCAACTTTTTTGATGGCCGACTTCAACTCCTTGATTATGTCTCCCTTACCCCTGATGGTTATATACTTAGGTTTGAAACCCTTTTGCACGTCCACCCCGAACTGGCTTTTCGGCAAGTCCCTTACATGTCCCATGGAAGCCTTAACGGTATATCTCCTGCCTAAAAATTTCCCCAAACTTTTGGCTTTGGCCGGTGATTCTACAATTACCAAAGTACCTGCCACGCTATTCACCCCAATTAGCTAAAATAACACTTTATTTGTTTAAAATTTATCCCATTTCCCGAGTTTTTAGAACTTTCACCTGGCCCGGGCGTAAAGCCTGCCGGGCATCTGCCTCACCATGCCTTTCATCTCCAGGAAGGTCAATGCCGACATAGCCTGCCCGGCGGTCAAACCGGATTTCTGCACCAGCACCTCCAGTGGAACAGGCTCAAAATCCAGCAGTTCGTGTAATAGTTTTTCTTCCGCGGTTAATTTTAAACTTCCGTCTTCTTTCTCGCCAGAAGGAGGGAACAAGGTACCCATGCCCAGTTCCTGCAAAATATCCGCGGCGTTCAACACGGGCGCCGCTCCTTGCTGAATCAAAGCGTTGGGCCCCTTGCTTGTTTTGCTGGTTATGTTGCCCGGCACCGCCATTACATCGCGCCCCTGTTCAAGGGCCACGTGAGCTGTAATTAACGCCCCGCTCTTTTCCGCAGCCTCCACCACCACAACAACCCGGCTAAGCCCGCTGATCACCCGGTTGCGAACCGGAAAATGCCAGGCTTCCGGTTGCGATCCGGGGGGGAACTCGCTGACGACCGCTCCCGACTGAATAATAGCACCCATAATTTTACCGTTTTCCCTGGGATAAACCACATCTACACCGCAACCCAGCACGGCCACGGTGCTTCCTCCCGCCGCCAGTGCCCCGCGGTGGGCCGCGGTGTCAATCCCCCTGGCCATACCGCTTACCACATTTACCCCCGCGGCAGCCAGGTCGTGGGCCAGATTTTCCGCCACGCTGATACCGTAAGGGGAAGCTTTCCTTGCCCCTACCAGCGCCACGGACACTTGGTGTAAACTATCCTCCCGCCCCCGCAGGTAAAGTACGGGCGGGGGGTCGAATATATGGCGCAGCTGTTCTGGGTAAGCGGCATCGGTAAAAAAAATAATCTTATGGGTCTTGTTATTTAAACAATTAGCCACTTCGTGTAAATCGGTGGCGGAGCGTCGGGCCAAGAAGTCGCTGGCTTTTCCGCCCTGCATACTCGATAAAAAACCGAATTCTTTATCCGGCGCCTGCCAGGCATCACGCAGGGAACCGAAACGCTCCTTAATCTCCCAAAATTTACTTGCCTGCCCGGCCAGAATAATATGCCAAGCCAGCCAGTAAACCTTTTCTTCCATCAGGCTATTCACCAACCGCATCGACATGTTGCAGAACTTCAAGAAAAAAATACTTTTTCCTGCTTGTTCCAAACTTTCTATATAGAATATTATTATATCCTAATAAATTCGCTGTGCAACCACTTCTGCTCCGGGCAACAGCCGGCCAACCTTTGGCAGCACCCGCCCCAAGTCTTGTTTTTCCTTCAGGAGGCCGGCAAACAAGTCCCCTTTTTCCTTAATCCGCTGCCCAATATTGCCGAGGTGGAAGTGATTGGGCTCCACCTGCATTTCTTCCACCTCGCGCCATGTTAGCGGAGCCGAAACCGGCGCGCCGGGCAGTGGCCTGACACTGTACGGGAAGGCCATTGTCTTGCCCCTGCCGTTCTGCAAGTAGTCAAGGTACACTTTACCCGCCCTTCTGTCTTTGTTGCGCTCCAGGGTTACAATCTGCGGGTGAGCCCAGGCAATTTTCTCGGCCAAGAACTTCATTACGGCAGTAACGGCAGCGAACGGCCACCCACCGTCCAGAGGGATAAAGATATGTACGCCACTGGCACCCGACGTTTTAGGATACCCTTTGATGCCCAAAGTCTCCAACATTTCGCGCACAATGAGGGCAACCCGCAAAACATCCCGGAAAGAAACGCCATCAGCCGGGTCCAGGTCAAACACGGCCAAATCAGGGTTATCTATGTTGCCCACTGTGCTCAGCCAGCCGTGCACTTCCAGGCAGCCTTGATGCGCCATCCATACCAGGGTCGCTGTATCGTTGCATACAATATAGTTAATTACCTTGCGCGTGTGCTTCACGGGATAAGTCTCCACCCATTCGGGCGCGTAAGCCGGGCACTCCTTCTGGTAAAAATATTCTCCCGCAATGCCGTCCGGGTACCTTTTCATTACCAGCAGCCGGTTGTAAATATGAGGGAGTAATAAAGGCGCCACTTCCAGGTAATACTTGATCAGGTGGGCTTTGGTTAAATCCCTATCCGGCCAGAAAATTTTTTGCAGGTTGGTCAAAGTGATAACGCGCCCTTCGATTACTACTGTTTTTTTTTGTTTCCCGCGCAAGAAATATTCACCTCTCAACCCTGCAGCGGCGAGCATTCTTGGGGAGATTTATCGTAACGCAACCCTTTATACACGGGATGCCGCAGCAGCCCGTCCCTGGTCAGCGTAAGGTACTCCACCCGGCACACCATTTCGGGCAACACCCAGTGCACCCGCGCCAAGCCGGCCGGGCCGCCCACCAAAGTCGCCGAGTTAACTTGCAGTGCTTTCAATTTTTGCAACAAGGATAATTCTTCCCGGCCGCTTATACCGGTGCCGACCATGCCCTGGTACACGTGCTTACTGCCATCCCAAGCGCCCAGCAACAGCGCCCCCAGCAGCCGGCTCCCCCTACCGGTGCGGTATCCGCAGATGACCAGGTCGGCTTCCCGGGTGTGGCGCAGCTTTTTCCACAAGGGAGAGCGGGTTCCCGGAAGGTATTTACTGTCCACCCTTTTGGCCATGGCTCCTTCCAGGCCCCTCTCCACGCACGCCCGGTAAAACAACTTTCCCTCTGCCCGCACCCTTTCCGACAACAACACGGCATCGCCTTGTTTTACAACCCCGGACAGTTCCTGCGCCCGTTCAACAAGCGGCCGCTCCATCAGCGGCCTTCCCCGCTGGTACAGCAGGTCAAAGGCCATGTACAGCGCCGGCAGGTGCCCGGCCGCCCGCTGTACCTTGTTCTTTTCCGACAGCGCCGCCCTCGATTGCAAGGCGCTGAACGAAGGCTTGCCTTCCTGCAAGACAATGATTTCACCATCTAAAACGGCGGGCAATTCGGCCACGTGCCTGTGTAGACTGTGCAACTCGGGAAAAGCCCCGGTAATATCCTTTAAATTACGGGAAACCAGGGTTGTGCTGCATTCATCCAGATAAGCCAGGCACCGGTAGCCGTCCCACTTGACTTCAAAAAAATAATTTTGATCGTCAAAGGGATCCGCCGCAACAGCAAGCATTGGCTTAACCAACGGCACCTTCATGCCACCCAACACAATAAAACACCCCTCCACTTTCGGACACAGGCGCAGTTTTGCCCGTATAGCCCGCAGCGCGCCGTCCCCGGCACCGCCCCCCCAAGCAAGCATGGCCGCGCCGCCCGGCATCAAGAGCGCTGTGCCGTTTTGGGCTTCTTGGTCGCGCGCGGTTTTTTCCCTCGCTGTTCTTTAGCCAGTTCAATACTGGCTTTCAGCGCTGACATCAAATCCACCACCTTCTCAGTTTCCGGTACCCGCGCCTGTTCCACCACCGCCTCACCGGCAACCTTAGCCCTGATGGCTTCCGCCAGCTTCTCCCGGTAAGCGCTGGTGTACTTGGCCGCTTCGAAATCCGTAGACAGGTTATTGATTAAGCTTACCGCCATTTTTATTTCATTGTCATGCAGGGCGGCTTCCCCGCCGAGCTCTTGAATTTTTTCCACCGGCCTTACTTCGTCGGCGTAAAACATAGTTTCCATAATCAATGCCTCCCGGATGGGACGAATAACCGCCAGGGAACCCCGGCTGCGCAGCATAACGTGCGCTATGGCCGCCCGGTCTGTCTCCAGCATTGAGCGTTTCAACAGCTCGTATACTTTTTTACCTCCTTCACCCGGGGCCAGGTAATAAGAACGGTCATAGTAAATGGGGTCTATCTGCCGTATGTCCACGAAATCCAAAATGTCAATGCTGCGGCTTTTTTCTCCTGCCAATTCCTCCAGCTCACTTTCGGTCATGGTAACGTACTTACCCCTTTCGTACTGGTAGCCGCGGATTATTTCTTCCATGGGCACCTCGATTTCGCAATACGGGCAGTACCGCACGTATCGGATGGGAGTATGACACTTTTCGTGCAGGTAATTGAATTTGATGTCTTTTTTTTCTGTGGCGGCATATAACTTGACCGGCACGTAAATTAAGCCGAAAGTAACGGCCCCTTTCCACAGAGCGCGCATATTTCCACCGTCTTTTCTCAGAAATATTACTCCGTCTGATATTTAGTGTTATTGTTTTGCAAAAAAATAACCCTGTATTTTCAGGGTTATCTGGCAGAGTAAGCGTACTAAATGAATTTTTTGCTGGTCTTTTCACCATTGTAAGAAAACAAAACACTTTTGCCATCGACCACCGTTTCCAAATGCACCGGTCGTCCCCAAATTTTAAAAACATGGGGCAGTGTTCTCTCCAAGTAGTATATATCAAGGTCCACCCCTTCGTGAACATGAAGCAGATACAGTTCGCCCCGCTTGCCGAAATCACCGTTTTGTACCACGATGTAAGGAAAACCGCAGTTGTAAAGATTAGCCACTATCCCGTCCCGCACCTTTTGCCAGTCTTTTTCCACGACCTTCCAGTCGTAACCCACCTTTTTGTACAGGTACAGGTCAAGTTCTTCCACCAGTTCCCGGGTCAAGTAGTTGCGAATAAATGAAATGTCGTTTTCCGTTTCCCTTACCTCAAATATTTTCTGCCTTCCCTCTCCGCCCGTGCGCCCGTATTTCCGCCTTTCTTCCTCGGTAGGGTTATCCCATCTTTTTTCAATGTCTTCAAATATCTTTAGTCCCAGCAGGTATGGGTTAAGGTTGTACTTAGAAGGCTGTATTACCCCGGCGTGCATTTTGGCGAATTCCAGAGCTTCATGTTCCTCCAGGTCAAGCTCCCGCATGATGCGCATGTGCCAGTAAGTCGCCCAGCCTTCGTTTATTATTTTGGTTTGCATTTGGGGCCAAAAATAAAGCATTTCCTCCCTGATGATGGCGATAATGTCCCGCTGCCAGTCTTCCAGATCCCTAGCGTGCTGCATCATGAACAACAGCAAGTCCTTCTCCGGCAAGTCCGTTTTTTTCCCCGCCGCCCCGTTTCCCGCCTGGCCGCATTTCTCCTGGTCGTCCCGTTTATCCAGCTTCCAAAGGTCATCGTAAGGAGTGGATTGTTGATTACCTGCGTCTGCGTTTTGGCAACGGCATTTGCGGCAACCTGCGCAGCTCTTTTTTTTCTGCCCAGCAGGTGGAGCATGAATTCCTTCTCCTATATGCCGCTGCGGGTCGATATTTTCTTGCAAAGATATCACTAAATCCAAAAAGGCTTCCACCTTTTCCCGACCGTATGTAAATTCATAACTCCTGATTCGGTCAGCCGCATTGGCCATGGTTTCTATCATTTTTCGTGATGTTTTTTTAAAATAACAGTTGTTTTTAAAAAAGTCGCAGTGGGCCAAAACATGTGCGATCACCATTTTGTTCTGTACCAGCGAATTACCCTCCAGCAAAAAGGCATAGCAAGGATCCGTATTAATAACCATTTCGTAAATGCGGCTCAAGTTGTAGTCATATTGCGTTTTCATTTTGTGGTAGGCCTTGCCGAATGATACATAACATATAGAAAATATTTTATCCTTTCAATATAATATAGCATAAAAAGAACCCGGCCATGCCGGGTTAACTTTTTGTCTCCTTTGTATATCCCTCTCAACCTCATCAATGTGCCGTCCATATTTCCGGCTCACTCATCCCTCCTGCATGACCATACTTCACCTTTTCCTATGGGGATGTTATTTTAGGCTTCCTTTAGTTGTTATTTGTTTTTCTAATACTTGTACAAACTTTTGGACCAAATACGGATCAACCTGAATTCCGGCGCACCTTCTGAGTTCGGCCACGGCTTCCTCGTGGGACATGGCCTTGCGGTAGGGGCGGTCGCTGGTCATGGCGTCGTAGGCGTCAGCAATGGCCAGGATGCGGCACTCCAGGGGAATCTCTTCCCCTTTGAGGCCGAGGGGGTAGCCCTTGCCATTCCACCACTCATGATGCTTGAGGATCCAATCGGCAATGGGAGCCAGGTCTGGCGCGGATTGCGCAATGCGGTAACCGATCTCGCAGTGCTGCTGCATTTCGGTAACTTCCTCGGAGGAAAGGGGACCTGGCTTAAAGAGGATGCGGTCGGGTATGCCAACCTTGCCAATGTCGTGGAACTGGGCCAGGAGGCGCAGGTCGGTTACGTTGCGCTCGGGTAGACCGATGGCCATAGCCAAACCTGCCACAAGGCCCTGTAAGCGATCTGCGTGGCCTTCGGTGATGAAATCCCTTGCTTCCAGTGTTTTCATGAGGGTCTGAACGATGGCGCTTTTTGCACTTTGGTTGCGGTGCAATTTTTCCCGGTACATGTTATTATCAGCTTCCTTAAAGAGTTCCCACATACTTGTAGATGTCTGACTGCTGACAGCAAACCCGATGGATATGCTCAGGGGAAGTTCCGGGTTTGCTGCGTTATACTTTGCAGTGGCATCTTGAATCCTACGGCAGGCGCTTTTTACGGTAGTTTTGTCGCTGTTCGGGAGCAGCACGGCGAATTCGTCGCCCCCGATCCGGGCCACTACATCACTTTTACGGAAGGATTTCTTGATTACATCGGCGGCCGCCACAAGCAGCTTGTCTCCGGTTTCGTGCCCCAGGCTGTCGTTGATTAGCTTGAGTCCGTCCACATCGCACACGATTATACCTACCGGGTTATAGCGCTCGCTTTCGAGGCGACGCATCTCCTGCTCGAAGTAGCTGCGGTTATAGAGCCCGGTGAGGGGATCGCGCAGGCTGAGGTATTTAAGCTGCTCCTCCATCAGCTTGTGCTCGGTGATGTCCATAAAGTTTCCCAAGGTTGCTCGCCTTCCCTGGTACTGGATGGATGTAACCGTTTCCATGATCCACCTGGTTTCCCCACATTTATTTATAACCCTGTATTCATAAGGGGAGGAACGCTCTCCCTTCAACATCTTCACAGCATTTTCCCTGACCATATTTCTGTCCTCGGGAAAGACAAGCCTCAAAGAATTCATGCCTAACAATTCATCTTCGCTGTAGCCTGTATGTTTCTGGAACTGGGGATTGACGAACTGAAACTTTCCGTCCTGGATAATGTAAATGCCAATCGGTGAACTATTGGACACGGTCTTGAATAACTCCTCCGCCCGCTTGCGCCCCAAAGCATTCACGAAAATTTCTCCCACTATCTTGAGCAATGCAATGTGTCCTTCCGTCCATGTGTTTTTCTCCTTAACCATATCAAACCCAAGAAAGCCAATGAGCGACTTATTATAAACCATCGGAACGACAACGGTTGATTGAATTGCTTGAGATTGCAATATTTCTTTTTCAGCGCTCGCCTCGGGTGGAAGGTCAGCGACACTTGGGATATAAATGCATTCGAATCGGTTGAGTTTTTCTATCGACCACGGAAAACTATCTACAGACAGCCCTTTAAGGTTTCCGGTTTGAGGCTCAATCCCTTCGGCGCACCATTCGTATATATTATCCATCTTGGTTCCGTCGTCGGAAAAAAGAAAGAGACAACTGCGGTCAGCGCCAATAAATTCACCAATTTTTTGCAACGCCTTGTTTATCGCACTATCAATCTCATTGGTCGCAAGATTAATAAAGTTTGTTGATATGGTGGAAATGAGTTTTTCAAATTTAAATTGATACTGTAGTATATCTTCCGCCCGCTTACGCTCAGTGATGTCAACAGCAAAACCGATAATACTCTCAAGAGTCCCGTCCGGCCTGTAACGATTGATAGAATTCCAGCTCAGGGTTTTCAGCGAACCGTTTTTTGCCGTCAAGGTCATCTCAAAATCGGTAACATCGCCGGATTGGAACCGAAGGTAAAGATCATTTACTTGGAAGCGTTGTTCGCCAGGATAGAAAATGTCCCACCAATTTTTGTACAGTAATTGTTCAGGCTCATAGCCAGTAATTGCATACACGGCATCGTTTACAAAAAGTACCTTACCGTCCGG
>CAJYBN010000012.1 GCA_913064925.1 uncultured Peptococcaceae bacterium | reverse complement strand
TGCCGCCGGGCTGCCAGTACAGTAAATGTAGCCGCCGCCATTAGCGCCAACAGTGTGCATAAAAAGTAAAGAAACCGCAAACCCACGCTATCAATTATAAATCCCCCGGCCAGCGAGCCGGTGATGCCGGCCACCCCGCCGGCAAAGGTGGAGAGTAAACCCTGACCGCTGGCCCGTAATCCCGGCGGTACGATTTTGCCGATGTAGGAAACCGCCGACATATAAAACAGGCCGAAGGACATCCCGTGCAGCAACTGGATCATAATAATTGTGCCGGGATCGCCGGCTGCGGCGAACAAGAACCAGCGCAGCGCATAGGCGGCCGCCGCCAATGCCAGCAGCGTTAGTTCATGAAAGCGGGCAAACAAAAAACCCGACAGGGCAAATACCGGTACTTCACTCAGCGGCCCAATCGTCCAGGCCCGACCCACATCTGCCTCGGTACCGCCCAGCTCGCTGACGTATATGCCCATAAAGGCGTCATTGGCCTTGTTGGTGGTGTTAATTAACGCAATAAGTAATAAAAAAACTAACACGTCGCGCCGCGCGGCCAGCTTCCTGAACTGCTGAAAGGTGGCCGGCTGGCCCAGCGGCGGAGCGTCGGGCGCCAGTAAAGCCAACAGCAGCGTAGCCACCAGCAGCCCCTGGTACAATACACTGATCTTCTCAATACCGGTCATGGTCAACAAAAACCCCGCTGCCAGCGCCGTCAGCGCAAAGCCCAGCGAACCCCAAAGGCGGTAACTGCCGAAGCTGCCCCCTTGTTCCCTAACGGTGGCCAGCACCAGGCAGTCCAGCAGGGGAATAGGCGGCCAAGCAAAGGCGTAAAAGGCAAACATGGTGGGAACCAGCAAGTAAAACGAATCCAGGTTGAATAACAAAAAGCTGAGGAGAAGGGCTGCGGCTATTTGCAAGGCAATAACTTTTCTAACGGTTTGCAGCCGGTCGCTGACATACCCCCAGGGAGACTGTACCAGCATGGATACGAAAGGACCGATGGCCAACAGGGTGCCGATTTGCCCCGGGGTAAGTCCCCGTGATTGGAATAAAAGCGGTAAAAACGGCAGCAGTATACCTATGGAAGAAAAATAGAAAAAAATAAGCAGCCTGATTTTCCAATGCACGCCCAACATCTCCCGGCTAAAACCAGGTTAATCTTCTTCACCTTTGATTACGGCCAGGGGGCTGATTCTGACCACCTTTTTGGTCAACCCAGCCTCTACCAACGTTTCCACCACGTGATGGATGGGCTTGTATGCCTGGGGCGCCTCATCCAACAGCTTTTTAACGTTCCCGTCGTTATAAATGACGGCACCCATGGATTTTTTGAATTCTTCGGGGGATACGGTTTTTCTGGCCTCCCGCCGGGAGAGCACCCTCCCGGCACCGTGGTTTACGGAACAAAGGGTTTCGCGGACCCTTTCCGTGCCCACAACTACAAATGAATCGGTGCCCATGCTGCCCGGAATAATGGCCGGGTGGCCGGTATGCCTGTAAGCCGGCGGGTTATCCGGGTGCTGCGGCGGCAGCGCCCTGGTTGCACCCTTCCTGTGTACCAGCATTTTGCTGCCGTAATGTTCCTCGTACTTGGCAATGTTATGAGCCACATCGTAAACGGTATTTAGCTGCCACCCGCCGCCGGCCAGCTTTTCCAGCGCCTTTCGCACGTCAAAGGCAATCAACTGGCGGTTGGCAAAGGCAAAATTAACGGCACAGTGCATGGCCGCCATATATTGCTCTCCTTCGGCGGAATTCGCCGGAACACAAGCCAACCCAGTAGTAGGCAGTTTGATGCCGTAGCGCCGCGCGGCTTTGACCATGATTTTGCTATAATCGGTGCAAACCTGGTGGCCTAGTCCCCTGCTGCCGGTGTGTATCATCACCGTAAAGGTATCCTTGCTTAATCCGAACAACGCCGCTGTTTGCCCGTCGTATACCTCGGCCACGTAGCCCAGCTCGATAAAGTGGTTCCCGCCGCCAAGGGTGGAAAGCTGGTCGGTGCGGGCCAGGGCCGCCGCGCTAAGGGCACCGGGGTCTGCGCCCTGCATGCAGCCTCCCTCTTCTATCCTTTGTTCCTCGCCATGGTACCCGTAACCACGGCGAATCAGCTCCGCCGCCCCGCCTTGCAATATGGCTTCCACGTCAAGTTCGCCGTGCCTGGTTTTTTTGCCCACACCACAGGGTACCGTCTGCTCCACCAGTTGCACGAAGCGTTGCAGAAAATCACGCTGTACGGCACCGCGGTCCCAGTTGCCCGCCAGCAACCTGACTCCGCAGTTAATGTCCATACCCACAGCGCCGGCGGAAACTACCCCGTCCCGGCCGGTAGCCATCACCCCGCCGATGGGTAAACCGAACCCTGTGTGTATGTCCGGCAGTCCCAGCACCGGGTAGCATACACCAGGCAAGCAGGCACCGTCCACCAGCTGCTTTATGGCTTCTTCTTCAACATAGGGTAGCAGCGGCTTGCTAATGTATACCACTACATCCGCATTCATTTTTCCTTGCCGCTTTATGACATAGCGGTTTGTACCGCTTGCCATGAGCAAACGCGTTTTCATGACTTGCCACCTGAACTTACCGGTTCTCTACATCATATTGTAACCTTTTTCAAGTGGGGTGCAAACAAAAAACCGCCCGGGTGGGTGGTTAGGCAATCTGCTGACAAACTTCTGCAGGCGCTTTTAGTTACCCGCAGCAGTGATGTGAGAAATTTTGGCGCAGCGAAGGAGCGAAACCGGAAGGCGCGCGCAGGATGCGCACGCGCCGGCCCGAACCGGGCGGGTTGCCAGGACCGGGACGGCCCGGTTTCGCATGGAATAGGCCCTGCAGTTGTCCGGCGCAGAACCCGGAGCGGGTGAAGTAACGGAAGCACCCTTTGTTAATAATTTGCGGTTAGAATCACCTTTAATAAGTAAAAGTGAAGGAATCCAATATTATGCTTACAGGACGCGACTGCAGAAATTTGTTGGGAACCCACGATTCAAAAAAGTAAAGGGCTCCGTTGGTTGGATCCCAGCCGTTAAGCGCGTCTAGCGCGGCTCGCTTGCCGGACTCGCTGGCAGGGCGGTTGATCCAGCCGTTCAGCACAGGTTCGAACTGGTACTTGCCGCCCTGGTCCACCTGGTATACCACCTCGCGAATGGTATTGGGAAAAAGCGGGCTGGCCACGCGGTTGAGCACCACCGCGCCAACCGCCACCTGGGTGCGGTATGATTCCGAATCGGCCTCAGCGGTAATAATGCGCGCCAGGAGATCAAAATCCGCCCTGCTGATCCCAGACCGGCTTACCCCGCCGGCCGCCGCTGGGCTGGAAGGTATGTACAGTACTTGCCCGGCGTATATCATATTGCTCCCCAGTTTATTGATCCCCTTGAGCGCGTTTAAGCCGACCCCGAATTTTTTGCTGAGCAAAAACAAGGTGTCGCCCCGGCGGACGTTGTACTTGGAGGGTATCACCAGCCGCTGGCCCGGGTATATTAAATCTCCCCACAGGTTATTGGTATAGCGCAGGGCATACTGCTCCACGTTGTACCACTTGGCAATCTTATATATGGTGTCACCCCGGCTGACGGTGTGGACCTGCGCTGCGGAAAACGCGGGGAACAGGAACACCAATATGGCTGTCAGAAAAATACACGCATATTTAATTGTGCCTCTCCTGCTCATCTTGTCCAAAAACATTACCTCCTTGGCCCGAGTTGTCGGCTTAATTATACAATCCTGTCGATTAGTTGGCCAAGGAGTAAATTATGGCAAGGCCGGTGCACTCAGTCCGGCCGTAAGCGTCCGGCATGCGGCTAATGCAGCTTCTTTTCCCTTTCTTCCAGCACCTTTTGGTTGATGTGTTCCACCAACAGCATGGTGGAAAAGGTGTGGAATATGCGGATGACGACGCTTTCCAGCGGGCCTTCCATGGTGCTCAATTTAGTATTGATTACCGGGCGAAAACCGAAATTGCTTTCCAGGAAATGCATAAAGGATTCGATAATTGCCTCACGCTTTTCCCGGTCACCCACTTCCAACCAGGGAACCAGCGGATTGTCGATTTTCTGTGCCACGTGCCGGTTTACTTCTTCTATGAACCAGTGGCGAAATTTATCAAAATTTGGTCTCCTGCGGTCAAAACTTCCCATTGTTTTACCTCCCGCAAATTTTTTTTAACCGTGCAGGCGCCGGTAAAGGAGGTAGGAGTAAAGCACAGGTACAACCACGGCTACGGAAAGGGGAGCGAAAAGAAATACCGCCGCCGTTTTACCTCCGAATAAGGCACCCACCATGCCGGCCAATCCCGCCAACACCCAAATCGGCGCCGCCATGCGGTGCGTTTTTTGCCATACCTGTTCGCTGGCTAAAGTCCAGGGTACTTTAATGCCTACAAAGTAATTGTGACGTATTCTGCCCATTATGTTGCCGATAATGACAATAAGCAGTGAAACGCCCAACGGTACCAGGCGCTCTACAGAAACGGAGTATCCCAGGGCCGACAGTACCACTATAACGTATAATCCGGTAAGAAAGCAAACTATGGTTACTTTCAAGACCTGGTACGTTCCGGCAAACTTGGCGTAATTGCCGTGCCGCGGATCAAGAACCGGGAGGAGCAGCATCATTAAGTAAATTCCCGCGCTCAGCAGGGGAATGCCGAACGCCCCCCAAAAACGCGAAGCATAGCGGTCCACTTGACCCTGCAGGTTCCAGTGCGCCGGCACCTGTTCCGGCAGGTACGGGTAGATAAAGCAGCCGGCTACCAGCGCAGCAACCACCAGGGCCACCGCCGGCCAATCGCGGCGCAGCTGTCCTTTAATGCTCAAACCGGAGCTATTATTTTTGTAATTCAACATTTTTATCACCCTTCCTGTTGTTTTCTACCAAATCGGCCAACCAGGCCAGCACGTCCTGAAATACCGTGGTATTCAAAGAATAATATATATACTGGCCTCTTCTTTCATCCAGTACCAGTTCCGCTTGCTTGAGCACGTTCAGGTGGTGAGACATGCTGGGCTTGGATATGTCGAAATGCCGGGCAATGTCCCCCGCCGTCATATCCCCCTGGCGCAGCATCTTTAATATTTCTCGCCTGGTAGGGTCGGACAGCGCCTTAAAAAGGGAATCAAACACGCGTTCACCCCCTATTAATTAGATATTTAGATAATATTCTAAATATGTTAGTGCCATTATATACCCCCGCCGTACCTTTGGCAACACTTTTTACCGCCCCTGCTGCAAAAAAATCGCCGCTCATAGTAGCGGCGGAAAACAAGCAGCGGTCATTTAACCGACACCCGCAACAAACATTTTCATTAACGAGGGACCGTCTGGCACAACGATTCCAGCGGCCGCGGCGGCAGCCTCGCAGTAATGTCTGGCTGTTGTGCCCACGTCTTGGCTGTTCATAATCACGTACGGCACCGGCTCGGCGGTATGTGTGCGAATGCTGAGCGGCGTGGGGTGGTCCGGCAGCAACAAAAGCCTGTATGGTCCGAATTCCGCCAGGCCTTCCAGCAACAAGCCCAGCACGTTGCGGTCTATTTCTTCAATGGCTCTAACTTTGGTACCGGTATCTCCCTGGTGCCCAGCCTCATCGGGTGCCTCCACGTGCAGGTAAACCAGGTCGGCCCCTTCCCGCAGGGCCCGCAGGGCGGCCTCCGCCTTGCCCCGGTAATTGGTGTTTATATTGCCGGTGGCACCGGGCACCTTGATGACGCGCAATCCGGCGCATATGCCAATGCCCATGATGAGATCCACCGCCGAAATCACAGCTCCCTCCAGCCCGTACAGATCCTTGAAAGGGGGAAGTGAGGGCCTCTTGCCCTGGCCCCACAACCAGATGGAATTGGCCGGGCGCAGGCCCTTTTCCACCCTGGCTCTGTTAACGGGGTGACCAGCAAGAATGGGATAGCTGCGCCTCATCAGTTCCAACAGCTCGTCCGCTCCCTCGCCGCGGGGCAGGTATTCCGCCACCGTGCGCCCGGGTATGTCATGGGGCGGCGTCAATGCAGCCCTTTCCGGGCCGTCGCGCCATACCAGCAGGTGGCGGTAGCTGATGCCCGGGTAAAAGCGCCTGGTAGCAGAACCCAGCCGGTCATTGACGGCTTCCACCAGCTCGCGGGCCTCGCTGCTGGAAACCTCCCCTGCACTGTAATCAACCATCCGTTTGCTGTCATACGGTTCGTCATCCGACAGAGTTACCAGGTTGCAGCGGAAAGCCACATCCCTGTCCTCCAGCTCAACCCCCATGCTTACAGCTTCCAGCGGTGAGCGGCCGGTATAATATTTTTCCGGCGGGTATCCCAACACGGACAAGTTGGCCACATCGCTGCCCGGCGGGAAACCGGCGGGCACAGTGTTAACCATGCCCATTGAACCCCGGGACGCCAGCAGGTCCATGTGGGGAGTTGCGGCATACTGGAGCGGCGTTTTGTTATCCAGTTCAGGCCGCGGGTAGTCGGCCATCCCGTCGCCCACAAGCACTACGTATTTCATACCAACCTCCATGTAATAACTGTAACTGTCTATGACGCGCAGCAGTGGCACTGACCCATTTCTTCCAGCTCGAATTTCTTGTGCAGCGCTCTAACCGCCTTTTCTGCTTCGTGGTTTTTCACTATGCACGAGATTTTAATATCCGACGTGGAAATCATCTCGATGTTGATATTTTCGTCCGCCAGCGCGCCGAACATCATGGCCGCCACGCCTGGATTGCTGGTCATGCCCGCCCCCACCACGGATACCATAGCCACGTGGGCATCGTGGGTATAGCCCGTCGCCCCTACCACCTTAATGATTTCCTCTATGGTTTCCAGCGACTTGCGCAGGTCGTCTTGCGCCACCGTGAAGGAAATGTCGTTCACGCCGTTGCGCACGGAACTCTGCACGATCATATCCACATTTATATTCCGCTCGGCCAGCATTTTAAAAACCATGTAAGCTATACCGGGCTGGTCGGGAACCCCGAATATGCCCAGTTTGGCTACGTTTTTATTGAAAGTGATACCCGTAATGACCATGTTTTTTTCCATGTCCGTTTCCTCCTTAACAATGGTTCCGGGATTGTTGTTGAAGCTGCTCCGCACATGCAGCGGTATGCCGTAAATCTTGGCGCATTCCACCGCCCGGGGATGCAGTACCGCCGCTCCCAGGTGCGCCAGTTCGAGCATTTCATCGTACGTGATGGCTTCCAGTTTGCGCGCAGTGGGTACCACCCTGGGGTCGGTGGTAAAAACCCCGTCCACGTCTGTATATATTTCGCACAGGTCCGCCTGCAGCGCCGCGGCCAGCGCCACCGCAGTGGTATCGGAACCGCCTCGGCCCAGAGTGGTAATGTCATTGTTGTCGTTCAAACCCTGGAAGCCCGCCACCACGACAATTTTACCTGCACCCAATTCGGCCCTCAGCCTGGAGCAATCTATGAATTTAATGCGCGCCTTGGAATAAACCTCGTCCGTTTTAATACCCGCCTGCGGGCCGGTAAGTGAAACGGCTTCCACCCCCAGGCTCTTTATGGCCATGGACAGCAGAGCGACGGACACCTGCTCGCCCGTGGACAGCAACATGTCCATCTCTCTGGGCGACGGGTTGTCGGAAATTTCGCGCGCCAGCTTTATTAAATCATCGGTGGTATCGCCCATGGCGGAAACCACAACCACCATCTGATGGCCTTCCTGGTGCTTTTTAACAACACGCCTGGCCACGTTCTTGATGCGGGATACGTCTCCCACCGATGTACCGCCATATTTTTGCACGATCAGCATCTCAACCACTCCTTATATTACTTCTAGTGCTCTGGCTCCTACTGAACTGGGTTCCAGTACCATGGAGCGGGCGTTTACGCCGCTTTCCCGAAAGGTTTCCCTCATTACCTCGGCAATTTGTTGGAAGTTACCGTCCGCCAGGGCGATAATCGCCGGCCCAGCACCGCTCAGAGCCACTCCCCTTGCGCCGGACAGTTTGGCTGCCGACATCACTTTTTTGAAACCCGGTATGAGGCCCGCGCGGTAAGGCTGGTGCAGCCTGTCGTCCATGGCCGTTCCCAACAGCGACAGGTCTCCCGCCTGCAGGGCAGCCACCAACAGCGCTGCCCGGCCGACATTAAAAACGGCATCGCGCATGGTAACCAAATGCGGCAGCACTTCTCTGGCATCCCTGGTTTTGACGGGGAAGTTGGGAACCGCCACCACCGCCTTAATGCCCGGCGGCGGGTTTATCTTTATCCACTGCACGTCCCCTTCTTCACCGGTGTAAATAACCAGGCCGCCCAGCAGCGCTGGGGCTATATTATCCGGGTGTCCTTCAATGGAACTGGCCAAGGCAAGCAGTTCCCTGTTATTCAGCCCGGCGCCGCACATTATATTAGCCGCTACTATGCCGCCAACAACGGCAGCGGCGCTGCTTCCCAGGCCCCGCCCAACCGGTATGGCGTTGACCATCCTTATCCGTATGCCGCCCGGGTCAAAACCGGCGCGGGCAAATACCTGCCAAGCCGCCCGGTAAACCAGGTTGTCTTCCTCACGGGAAAGTTCCCCGGCACCCTCACCTTCGGCCTCAATAACCAGACCGCGAGGTATTTTGCTGAATTCCACCACGTTGTACAGCTTAAGAGCCAGGCCTAAACAATCAAAGCCGGGCCCCAGGTTGGCGGCTGTAGCGGGAACCTGTACCCTTATCACAGCATTATTCATCCTCCACCCGAATCACGTTGGAAATCTCTTTCACCGAGGAAAGGTGCTTGATTATTTCCAGCGCCTCCTGCATGTTCTTTTCCCGCACCAGGTGCGTAATGACTACAATTTCCGCCGTTACTGTATCGGTTTGTTTTTGCAGCACCGATGCCAGGCTAACATCCTTATCGCCGAAAGCGTACGCGATGGACGCCAGCACCCCGGGCTTGTCATCAACCTGCAGGCGCACGTAATACTTACTTTCTATAGCCATTATGTCCTTGACAGGTTTTTCCTCAAAACAAGTGCAGGAAATAATACCCGGCACGTTGCGCAGCAAATCCCTGGCAGCGTCCATGATATCGGCCACCACCGCACTGGCCGTGGGCATTTCTCCTGCTCCCCGCCCGTAAAACATGGTGTCGCCAATGGTGTCCCCGGTTACAAAAATGGCGTTGTATACGTCATTAACGGCGGCCAGCGGGTGTTGCCGCGGTATCAAGGTGGGATGTACACGCACCTCTATGCCCTCCGCCGTCTCTTTGGCGATACCCAGCAATTTGGTGATGTAATTGAGTTCACCGGCGTAATTAATATCAGTTGGGGTAATCTTGGTAATTCCCTCAACGTAGACATCGTCCGGTACTATACGCGAGTTAAACGCTATAGAAGCCAAAATGGCCAGCTTACGTGCAGCGTCGTACCCTTCAATATCGGCAGTTGGGTCGGCTTCGGCGTAGCCCTTGGCTTGTGCTTCTCGCAGTACATCGTCGAAATTGGCACCTTCCCTGGTCATTTTGCTCAGCATATAATTGGTGGTACCATTGATTATACCAATAATGCGGCTGATGCGGTTGGCCGCCAGGCATTGCTTTAAAGGCCTGATTATGGGAATGCCGCCCCCTACGCTCCCCTCAAACAAAAGATCGGTATTATTGGCTTCGGACAGGGCAAATAATTGCTTGCCGTGTGCGGCGAGCATATCCTTGTTGGCGGTAACCACGCTTTTGCCGTTTTGAAGAGCCTTGCTCACGTAATCAAGGGTGGGATCGATGCCACCCATGACTTCCACCACAATTTTTATCTCTGGATCATCGACAATATCTTCAAGCTTGGTGGTAAACCGCTCGGGGGGAACTGCAATGCCGCGGTCCTTGGTCGTATCGCGTACCAGAATTTTTTTTATTTCCAACTCGGCGCCAATTTTGCGCTTAATATTTTCCCCATTGCCGGTGATGATTCGGTACACGCCCCTGCCCACCGTACCCATGCCCAACATGCCGATATATAGCTTGTCGCCCGACATCTTAAAAGCCCCTTTCCTAACATTTACTCATGTA
Organism: uncultured Peptococcaceae bacterium; assembly: GCA_913064925.1. Taxonomy (GTDB): domain Bacteria; phylum Bacillota; class Desulfotomaculia; order Desulfotomaculales; family Desulfallaceae; genus CAJYBN01. The sequence continues at coordinate 13,689 of CAJYBN010000012.1, read as the reverse complement.
CCCAGCAGTTTAGCCCCCCTGACCCCGTTCGTGCTGCGTACCAACGCAAGAATCTCCTCCACTGAACATTTCAGCTCAGTTGTTTCCAGGGTTACGGTAGCGTTGGCAATCCCTTGCTGGGGCAGGTTCTGGTTGATGGTAACTATATTGCCTCCCACTGCGGCTATCTTGTTTAGTACCGCCGACAAAACCCCCGCCCGGTGTTCCAATGACATTTCCAGGGTAACTGTCTTGTCTTTATTCCACCGGTAAAAAGGAAAAACCTTGTCCTTATACTTGTAAAAAGCGCTGCGGCTGAGCTGCACTTTTTCTACGGCTTCAGCCACAGTAGCCACCTCACCGCTGAAAAGCAGTTCCTTGGCCTGAACGGTTTTATAAATGGCTTCGGGCAAGATGTCCTCTTGCACCAAAAAAAACCGCGGTTCCCTGCCCGTCACCTTTTGCACCTCCTGGGCCAATCCATGCAGCACGGATAAAATTCCATGCATGGTAGACATTATACCACCGACCCTCTTTTCTGGCAATAATAAACGCAAAAAAAACCGGCCCTTCCGACCGGTTCAAATGATGATGCAGATAAGTCCACCGCTACCCTCATTGACGATCCTCTGCACGGTTTCTTGTAATTTGGCCTGCGCGTTTTCCGGCATCCTCTGCAACTTGTTTTGTATGCCTTCACGCACCAGCTCGCTAACCGACTTGCCGAATATCTCCGACTCCCATATTTTTTGCGGGTTTTCCTCAAACTCGTTCAGCATGTACCGCACAAGTTCTTCGCATTGCTTCTCGGTGCCGATGATGGGCGTAATTTCGGTATTGATATTGGCCCTGATCATGTGTATAGAAGGGGCGCTAGCCTTAAGTTTCACGCCGAATCTGCTGCCTTGCCGGATTAATTCAGGTTCTTCCAGCTGCATGTCTTCTATGCTGGGGTTCACCACCCCGTAACCGTGTTCCTTAACCTCCATAACAGCCGACGCCACCTTGTCATACTGGCGCTTGGCCTCGGCTAACTCTTTAACCAAGCGGAACAGCTGGTGCTCCCCCTCCAGATGGAAGCCGGTTTCCTCCTCCAGTACCCTGTAAAACAGCTCGGGCTTGGCGCTTATCTCTATGGCCGTAGTCCCCGTCCCAAGGTCCATGTTGCGCAAATGCACCTGCTGCACCATGTCGTACTCGCCCAGCTTTTCCACGGCCCCGTCTATGTCCCGCAAACGGCGCACCTGCTGTACCGTTTCCCGAATGGCGTTATCGAATTTTTCCCGCAGCCAGTGATTGGAATCCAGCTCTTCCACCCACTGCGGCATGGTGATGGAAACCTCATTGACTGGGAATTCGAAGAGGGCTTTTTCCATGATCAGCAGTATGTCCTGCTGGCTCATTTCGGCGCAGTTTACCGGGATAACCGGAACGTCGTACTTTTCCGTCAGTTCGTCTGCCAGTTGTAATGTTTCTTCGCTGTCGGGTACAGTACTATTTAATATAACCAAAAAGGGCCTGTTTATTTCTTTTAATTCCCGAACGACCCTTTCTTCGGCGGGGATGAAATTTTCCCGGGGGATGTCTGTGGTGGTGCCGTCAGTGGTAACGACCAGGCCGATGGTGGAGTGCTCGCTGATAACCTTCCTGGTTCCCACCTCAGCGGCTTCTTCAAAGGGAATCGGTTCCTCGAACCAAGGCGTGGATACCATGCGCGGGTTGCCGTCCTCGTCTTCGTAGCCCAATGCCCCCTCCACCCTGTATCCCACACAATCAACCAGGCGTACCTTAACCTTCAGATTGGGGCTTATTTCCACCTCCACCGCCTCGTTGGGCACAAACTTGGGTTCGGTAGTCATGATGGTTTTCCCGTTACCGCTCTGGGGAAGTTCGTCCTTTGCCCTTTCCCGCTCGTACACGTTTTCGATGTTGGGAATAACCATTAATTCCATGAAACGCTTGATAAAAGTCGATTTGCCCGTCCGCACGCCGCCGCTAACACCCAGGTAGATGTCTCCCTCGGTGCGTTCCGCAATGTCGCGGAAAACATCATACTTTTCCATGAACGCACTCCCTCCTTGCACCAAAAATTAGATAAATCAATATATATCAAAAATGGTTGCCAGCTCAGCATCCCCCCTAAGAGGAAAGGCAGTAATACGAGGGCCTTGTGCAAGTCCATTTAAGAGAAGTTTTTTCCAATGGCATACATTAACAATATATATATATGAGGTTCATTACTGTTTATTACTATTTATCAAAAAAATCATTAATTTTCCGCCCGGCAGGAAAACCTGTCCTTTTTGTCGAAATAAAAAATAAAATCAGACTAAAACACGAAGGTGTGTACGGTGCTCAAAAAAATATTTTGCACAGCGCTGCTATTTTTACTGGTGCTGCTGCCTCTGGGAGAAATCGTTTTTGCCGTCCCCGTACGGCCTTTGGTAACGGTAATAGACGGTGACGGCAAATTCGTTTGCAACAAGCAAATACGCTACACCAACCCTTATAGGCAACCAGCCGCCCAAAACCCCGCCTTCACCAAAGAAACAGCTGTTATTTCCCGCTCAGCCGGCAGCAAAACACGCAAGGTCGTCAAAATCGCTATGGAGATGCTGGGGCACCGCTATGTTTACGCCGCCAGCGGGCCAAACAGCTTTGATTGTTCCGGGTTCACCATGTACGTATTCAAGCAGGTCGGCATAAACCTGCCCCACGTGGCCGCCGACCAGTACAACATGGGCCAGAAGATAAGCGACCGCGCGTCTCTCGTTCCGGGCGATCTGGTATTCTTCAGCTACTACGGTAGCGCCGACATCCGCCATGTGGGTATATACATCGGCGACGGCAAGTTCATTCATGCTTCTTCCAAACACGGAGTAATAACCACCGACTTGGATGCACCTTATTACGCGAAAAACTATAAAGGAGCCGTGCGTCTTATCCGGTAGCCGGACAAGCCCTGTTGCAAAAATAAACCGCAGTCTTTCAAGACCGCGGTCACTTTTCATCCCGCTCGATCCACCACCTGATCTTCGCCAGTGCTACTTCTTCAACCTCGTGTGTTTTGGTGCGGGTCATCAGGTTTTTCACCGCCAGTTTCGGGGGCAACCCCTCAAATAAAACCCGGTACATTTGTTCTGTTATGGGCATTTCCACACCCCAACGCTTGGCCAGACCATAAGCAGCCCTGGTGGTACGCACCCCCTCGACCACCATGTTTACACCGGCCAGCGCTTCCTGCAGTGTTTTACCGCGCCCAATTTCGATCCCGGCGCGGCGGTTACGACTGTGCCTGCTAGTGCAAGTGACAATAAGGTCGCCTAACCCGGCCAAACCGGCAAAGGTAAGCGGGTTGGCATGCATCGCCACTCCCAGCCTGGTAATCTCCGCCAAGCCCCTTGTCATCAGCGCCGCCTTGGCGTTGTCACTGCCGCTGAGGCCGTCGATTATACCAGTACCCAGGGCTATGACGTTTTTCAGCGCACCCCCGATTTCCACCCCGGTCAAGTCCGGGTTGGTGTAAACCCGCAGGCTGTCGCTCATAAACAAGTCCTGGGCCAGTTCAGCTGCCCGCTCGGAACCCGACGCCACCACCACGGCGGTGGGCATTTTCCTGGCTACTTCTTCGGCATGGCTGGGGCCGGATAGCGCCACGTAGTTAATGGCCCCCCACCCGCCTGTTTCCTCGCTGTATACTTCGGACAGCCTTAACATGGTGTTTTCTTCAATTCCCTTGGCCGTGTTAACAATCACCGCGTCCTCGCGCACGTAATCCAGTGCCTGGCGCAGCACCTGCCTGAAACTGTGTGACGGCACGCTGAATACCACAAACCTGGCCTTGGCCAGTACCACAGGCAAATCGTGCGTAACCGTTAGATTTACGGGCAGCCTGACACCGGGCAGGTAGCGCCTGTTCTCCCGGATTGCTGCCAGTTCCTCCGCCTGTTCCCTGCGCCTTGCCCACAGTTTTACAGGATAACCGTTTTCCGCCAGGTGGCAGGCCAAAGCGGTACCCCAGCTCCCCGCACCCAATACAGCAATATGTTCATGGGTCATTTTCGTTTTCTCCCGCCTTCTCCGACTTTGAACTCCGTACCCGACAAAATGCGCTCAATGTTGGACCTGTGCTTGTAAATGACCAGCGCCGCCAGGACTACTCCGAATAAAATGTACTGCCATTCCATGTCATTAAGCGCCATCAATACCGGCACCGAAACACCTCCCAGCATGGATCCAAGAGAAACGTAACGGCTAATGCCCACCGTAACCAACCATACCCCCAGCGCACCCAGCAAAACGACGGGTGAAATGGCCAGGATAACACCGGCACCCGTAGCTATCATTTTGCCCCCCCGGAAAGATAAAAATATTGGCCAGCTGTGGCCGCAAAGAGCGCTCAGGGCCGCCAGCAATTCCGTCCCCGCTCCTCCAAGGCTGCGGCCCACCAGCACGGCGGCCGCCCCCTTGCCGGCGTCCAGTGCCAAGACCAGTATCCCAAGCAAGGGGCCCAGGGTGCGCCACACGTTGGTGGCGCCGATATTCCCGCTGCCGTGCTGCCTAATATCAACGCCTTTTAGCCGTGCCAGGAGGTAACCTACGGGTATTGAACCAATCAGGTAGCTAATAACCACCGCCAGTAAAGTGTTCAACTTATCCACTCCCTTATGTTCTCTTGCGTAATTGGATTTTAATAGGGGTACCCTCAAATCCGTATGCTGAGCGCAGCTGGTTTTCCAAATAGCGCAAGTAAGAAAAGTGCGCTAATTCGGGGTCGTTGACAAATATGACAAAAGTGGGCGGTTTAACGCCTACTTGCGTGCCGTAGTAAAGCTTGAGGCGCCTGCCTTTCTCTTGGGACGGCGGGTTGTACAAGGCGGCCTCCCGCAATAGAGCATTGAAGTCGGCAGTGGAAATGCGCATGTTTTGCTGCTCGCTTACGTAATCCACCAGTTCCAGTACCCGGTGTACGCGCTGGCGCGTAAGGGCGCTGATAAACAATACCGGGGCATACTGCATGAAAGCGAGCCCTTCCCGCAGCTCGGCAATGTAGCGGTTGGCCGTCCGCCCGTCCTTTTCCACCAAATCCCATTTGTTAACTATTATAACCGAAGCTCGTCCCTTTTCATGGGCGTAGCCGGCAATTTTTTTGTCTTGTTCAGTTAATTTTTCCACGGCATCGATCATCACCAGCACTACGTCGCTGCGGTCAACTGCGCGCAGGGCCCGGATAACACTGTACCTTTCAGTACCCCTGCCAATCCTGCTGCGGCGCCTGATGCCGGCGGTGTCAATAATGATATACTTTTTCCCTTCCCGGTTGATGTAGGAATCAATGGCGTCGCGCGTGGTGCCGGGCATGTCGCTGACAATAACCCTTTCCTCGCCTAAAATGGCGTTCACCAGAGATGATTTTCCCACGTTCGGCCTGCCGATGACGGCAATTTTGATTGTGTCGTCGTCCTCTTCTTCCTCCGCCGCCGGCGGCAATTGACGCACCACCATGTCCAACAGATCGCCTATATTCAAGCCTTCGGCGGCCGACACGGGCAACGGGTCACCCAGTCCCAGGCGGTAAAAATCATAAAGCTCGGGCAGCTTATTAAATTGTTCCACCTTGTTGGCTACCAGTATGACCGGCTTTTGCGAACGGCGCAGCACCTGGGCCACATTTTCATCGGCGCCGGTCACCCCGGCACGAGCGTCCACCACAAATAATACGAGATCGGCTTCCTCCACGGCCAGCTGGGCCTGTTTGCGGACGTTGGCCACAATGGCGTCATCGTCCCGGTAATCCAACCCGCCGGTATCTACCAGCGTGAAACACCTTCCGCTCCATTCGGCGTCCTGGTACAGGCGGTCCCGGGTCACGCCGGGGAGATCATCCACTATGGCCACTCTACCGCCGACTATGCGGTTGAAAAGCGTTGATTTACCCACGTTGGGGCGTCCTATAATCGCTACAATGGGTCTTGCCATCAGCGCACCATCTCTCCCACCAATTCCTCCGGCCCGCGCACCGCCACCAACGGTACCTGTAGGCGGCCGGATACTTGCTGTAAGGTTAGGTCATCCAGAAACAGTTCCCTGCCCTCTTGCAGCATAACCGAAGGAATAAATACCTTGTCTCCAAGCCACCGTCCGGCAAGGCCTTCCAACAGGTCCCGCCCCGTCAGCAAGCCTGCTACGGTAACAGTTTGGCCAAAAAACTTGTTTTCCAGAACAAACAGCTCGACCTGCAGGCCAGGTATGCGGTTTAGTTCCTCGACCACGGTTTCCAGTACCGGCCCGGCCAATTTGCCGGTAACCAAAGCATAATAACGCTCGGGATTAACCCGTGCCGGTAAATGCCCGCGCGCTTGCCTCCATTCATCCAAGAAAAGGCGCACGATACCCACCCCGTTTTCCGTTTGAGGAAAACCGCCGTACATATTTGCCGGCGGTAAGGGATACCCGGCCAGTAAGTAAAACTCATCGCCGGCGAATACCAAAGGATAACTAAAAAGAGAAAGAAAGCGGCTCTGCCACCCGTGCACTTTGTCCAAAACAACGCGAGCCTCATCTCTCGAATAAGTACGCAGCGGGGTAAGCCCCTGCCGGTAAGCCGTCAAGCCCACCGGTACCACGGCCAGGGAGCGGACCGACGGCCACAGGGAACCCAGGTCGTTTATGGTGCGGTCTAATTCCGGCCCGTCGTTAATACCCGGGCACAATACAATTTGGGTATGCATTTGTATACCGGCGTCCGCCAAAAAGCGCAGTTGTTCCATGATGCGTCCCGCCCGGGGGTGACCCATCATAAAACGGCGTAGTTCCGGATTGGTCGTATGTACTGAAATATATAACGGGCTCAGCCGCATGGCGGCGATACGCTTGAGGTCGGCCGGACCCGCGTTGGTCAAGGTAATAAAATTGCCTTGCACAAAAGAGAGCCGGTAATCGTCGTCTTTTACGTATAAAGAAGGGCGCATGCAGGGCGGCATTTGGTCTACAAAGCAAAAAATGCACTTGTTACCGCAAGTTATAGTGCGGTCCCAACCACCGTCCCGAAAGCTTATTCCCAATTGTTCGCCCGGGTCCTTATCGATATCCAGCAACCACACTTCGCCGTTCTTTTTCCTCACCGTCACCTGTATACTGGCGTCGTCGGCCAGGTAGCGGTAATCCAATATATCGCGCACCGCATGACCGTTTATGCAGCATACGGCGTCGCCGGGTTCCAGTTCCAGCTCCCGGGCAATGCTCTCCTCTTCCACTGATTCAATAACCAGACCGCGCTCCTGCATATGATTAAGTCCTTTCCACAATGTTCTCGTTACATTATCCGACAGCCGGCAAAAGTAGTCAAGGCAGCATTGACCACAAGAGCATTCTGGCAGGCCTTTGCCCGCAGGCGTAGAAACGCGCAGGGTTACTTTACCCCTGCGCTTCGCAAAACAAGTGCAGCTCCAGCCGGTATAATAACCGGTAATTAAAAAGCTAAAAAAGCGGCTCAAATTTATGCGCCGGCAGCCCTGACCAGGCAAGGATATAACCCGGCCAAACAGCGCCAAATCAATAAAAAGCCCACCTCTTCCAAAACCCGAAGCCTTACCAGCCGCGCACCCAGGGTGAGCAGCGGCGTTTTGCGCAGCGGCACTTCGACCAGTTCGTAGTCCTCGATGCTGAAAAGGCCGAGAAAGCTGGACACGATGCGCTTGACCATGTCTCCGTTACCGGAAGTCCACAGAGCCAGGCACACTTCACCCCGCCGGCCGCAGCCTAAATTAAAAATTGCGGCATCACCCCCACCTACACCGCAAGCACCCAGCACTTTTTTCAGCTCCCGACGTTCCGGCAGGCGGTGTGCCGGCAAGGCGCCGCTTCTGACCGCCGCCACCAGGACGGAGTAAGGAAAACCGGTGTCGTTGTAATAAATAATCGTTTTCATTGCTGCCAACCCACTTGCGCCTTTACCGCCCGTACCAGGTTGGTAATCTTGGCGTAAGCCCTGACCGTGCCCCAAACCACCAGGGGACGTCCCAAGCGCACCCACCTCAACCGGCGGGACATTACACCCCCTATTTTCATGCTGATGTTGACTTTGTACATCACATTCACCAGTTTATAACTACCGGGCGAAATGCTAAACTGCCCGGCCAAGCCGTGAATAATGTTTTCCAAGATGCCGGGCGATCCCCGCTGGCCGGCGAAACATACTTCGTTGCCGTACTCGTCTAAACCAAGAAAATTGATCCTGCCGTGATCAACGCTATCCATAGCATCAAAGTAAGGTATGGCCAGCAGTTCCGCGGGGCGGGGCAGGCGATCCAGCGGAAGTATGCCCAAATGAACGGCGGCCGCCGTTACTGATGAATGGGTACCGCCGTAGCAGTGATAAATTATTTTCAAAGGGAACCACCCGCTGCACCCAAAAATCCGGGCGCATCGCTGGTATGGGGGGAACAGGATACGCCCGCGCGCTTGGCTGATTTTTTAATCGTTTCGCACCTTTTCCCGGTTTTCCCTGGCGGCCTCGTTGGCCTCTTCACTGTGCGACCTTTCCACGTCACCCCGCCTGGTCATGATCCTTTTGCGCAGCGGTCCAATAAACCCGGCGAACTCCCGGCCAAAGTAATTTTTCAACCTTTCCCGGGCGTTTTCCCAGCTTCCCGAACTTATTAGCAGGAATGCACTCCCGCCCAGCAGGGCGATACCGATTATCCAGGCCAGCGTCTTCCAACCCGCCGGCGTTTTGGCGTTCGGCGTGCCGTATGCTCCCGGGCCGGCAACATTACCCACGCCCAACAGCGGAGGCAGCGTTTCCGCGAACAACGCCGCACCGTTTTCCGCCGCTTCGCGGGAATTGGTATGGGTACCGACTTCAATCAGCATGGCGGTGGACATCAAGTCCTGGTTGTAGTTGCCGCGGGCAATGAATATTTCCTTGACCAATCCCGGGTGCACCTTGTTAGCGAAGGCCATCGCCCGCTTGGCGAATTCCAGGTTTGACTGCATTTTGGGGTTTTGCCTGCCCACCACCAGGCGCAACTGGGTAATCTTTTTCCCGGCCACTTGTTTGCTGTAGTAATCGGGGTCCGGTATACCGTCCCGGTGCACGTCGATCATAGCAACAGGATTCTTTTTCATCAAGCCCGCCGCGGTACGCCGCGACCGGTAATAGGCGTTTTCGTCCCTGGGTTCGTGGGGCGTTTTATCGTGCAGCACCCGCACCCCTTTTTGCTGCAACCTGTGGGCCAGCGCCTCGCCCACCTCGAATATGCCGCCATGGTAGGGCTCGTTGTCCGTTCCGTCAGTAGGCACGTAAGATTCCGCGCTGTGGGTGTGATATATGCCGACGATTCTGTTCTTCCAATCTTGGCGGGACGCCGCCGGAACGTTCATGCCATCGTATTCATCCAGCAAGGCCAAGTATTCCCTGTCCATGCCGAGAAATTCCGCCCGCGCTTTAAACCCGTCCACCGTTTTAACCCGGTAACGCCGGCCGGTACCGGTGATTAACTCGTCCCCCACGTTGACGGTGCGGGACATTTTACTCAGAAGCTTTTCATCGGCGTCCATTATGTTGAATACCCGGCCGTCCTGGTGATCGGCTTCCATGCTCCTGTTCCACAGCCCGCCGGGCATCCAGGCCGGCGATACCCGGTGAAAAACCAGGCAATATGCCAGCAGAAAAACGCCCGCTGCTAAAATACTCGCTCCCAAAACAATCTTTAAACTGCTCCTTTTCACCTCTCTTCACCTTCCCCGTGTGGGCTGTCGCCGGAATCTCCTGGTTCCGGCTTGCGCAGCCCTTCCAATAGCTTGCTCCGGCGCCCTTCAGTGGCCGGCCCGCCCTGCAGCCTTTCGCGGGTTTCCCCTATTACTTCTGCCAGCAGCACCGCCACGATGCCGGCCAGCACTATACCGTCAAAAGCCCCCGCACCGCCGATGGCCACCGTGCCGGCCGGCGCGCCGGTAGAAACCAGCCAAACCAGGTAAGTCACGTCAACCAGCACCAGGCCGAGGGTGGCGGCAATAAAAGCAGAACGACGGGAGCGGCCCGCTAAATAGGCAACCAGGCCGCCGATTACAGGGTAAACCCAAAGGGCGTCCAGGTAGCCGAAAAATCGCCCGCCCGGTTCTGTATCGCCCCTTCCCAGGAAAAAGCCCGCTCCGAATATGACGGCACCCGTTATCAAGGCGCCCAGCAGCGCGCGACCCCATTCCTTAGAGGTTCCTGCCATTGCCAGCAGGTACACGGCCACCCCCACGGGAACCAGCGCCCCGCCCACGTTTACCGTAACGTCGTAGCGCCCGGCAGCCAGCGGGATGTCAATAAAGCTGCCCACGGCCAGCAGGGCCACAATTACTAAGGCGGCCCTGTCGGATAGGCGCATCCGGTCGAGGACCCGCTGGGCCAGGCCGAAATAAATTAAAATGGAAACCACTATCAATATAATGATACCGATGGGTAACCGCGTCATTGCGCTACCTCCTTGTGTGGAAAGAATAACAGCGTTATTCCGTTGCTAAGGCTTATGCTTTCCACGGAGCAGGCTAAATATGCAAAAAAAAGAGGCTGTGTAAGCCTCTTTGGTGTGTTTACCCTTTTTTACTTTTTATCTTCCAATATGTCGCCGATGTCGCCCACCACTTCGCCGATGGTCACCGTACCTCCGTCGCTGACCGGCGCATCCGGCTGTTTGGGGGGACGTTCCCTGTTTTTGTTCTTATCGCGGTTTAATTCCCGGATGGACAGGCGTATTCTCTTTTCCTTGGGATCAACGTTAAGCACCTTAACCTGAACTTCTTCGCCCTCTTGCACCACTTCGTCGGGGGTGGCCACGTGGCGATCGGCCAGGTGGGAAATGTGTATCAATCCCTCCACGCCCGGCTCCAACTGGACAAACGCGCCGAACGGTGCCAGGCGTACTACTTTGGCCGTTACTACGCTGCCCTCGGGGTACTTCTCTTCTACGTTGTCCCACGGGTTGGGCAGTACCTGTTTCAGGCCGAGGGATACTTTTTCATTTTCCCGGTCCACCCGCAGTACCATCACTTCTAGCTCGTCGCCAACCTGCACCACGTCGGAAGGGTGATTAATGCGATACCAGGCCATTTCCGAAATATGCAGCAGCCCGTCGACGCCGCCGATGTCCACAAAAGCGCCGAAATTGGTCAATCGCCTGACGATTCCTTTCACCACTTGTCCCGTTTCCAGGTTGTCCAAAAGCTCTTCGCGCTTGCGTTTATATTCTTCTTCCAAAACGGCCTTGCGGGAAAGAATGACCTTTCTTTTACCCCGGTTCAATTCAATTACCTTGGCTTCAATTTCCGTATGCAGGTATTTACTGAGGTCCTCCACGTACCCCATTTCGACCAGCGAAGCCGGAAGAAACGCCCGCACGCCGACATCCACCAGCAGGCCTCCCTTTACCACTTCCCGCACGATGCCCTTGACCGCTTCGCCGTTTTCCATGGCTGCCCTGAGGCGGGACCAGGCTTTTTCCGCATCGGCCTTTTCCTTGGAAAGAATCAACTTGCCTTCGTTGTCCTCAGATTTTAACACGTAGACATCTATCGTATCACCCACCTGGACTATGTCCTGGGGAGATTCCACATTGTAACAGGATAGTTCCCTGATGGGAATGACCCCTTCCGACTTAGCACCCACATCAACCAACACTTCATCCTGGTTGACCTGCACCACAACGCCCTGGACGACTTCACCGGCGTTGATGGTTTTCACTTCGACGGCTTCCTTCATTTCCTGTTCCATTCCTTCTTGCGGGCTTTCCTGCTGCGGTTCCTGCTGTAACTCCTCCTGCTGTTCTGGTTCCGCCGTCAGCTGCTCCTCGACCTTTTCCTCCAAGACATCCTCTTCCTTTTTGTTCATTTCCACAAACTCATTCATGCGACTACAGACCTCCTCTATTATCCAGCCGGGTGTAGATGCGCCTGCTGTAACGCCTATGACTTGCGCCCCCCGCAGCCAGCCAAAATCGATTTCTTCCGCCTTTTCCACCTGGTACACGGAAACCCCGGCAGCGCGGCAAATCTGGGCCAGCTTGGCTGTGTTGGCGCTGTCTCGTCCTCCTATTACCAGCATAACATCTACCTGCCTGGCCAATTCCTGTGTTTCTTTTTGCCTTTCCATAGTGGCCAGGCAAATGGTATCAAACTCCATAACCCGGCTACCGCTGCCCTTTAAGGCATCTACCACGGCCCGAAAATTTTCCGGCCGCTGGGTGGTTTGGGCCACTACGCCTACTTCGGAAAATGCACCCAGCGCTTTGGCTTCATCGGCGTTTCTCACCACCACGGCCCGGCCCCCGGACCAGCCCACGATCCCTTGGACTTCCGGGTGTTCCGGGTCGCCCACCACTACGACAGGTATACCTGCCTGCGCCAGGTTATAAACGGTTTTTTGCACTTTGCGCACAAACGGGCAGGTGGCGTCCACCACTTCCAGGCCCTTTTCCGAGGCCCGGTTCAATATCCATGGCGCCACGCCGTGGGAACGGATAATTACCGTGCCCGGCCCGTTTATTTCCTCCAGGTCCTGCACCGTTACAATGCCTTCCCGGTTGAGCGCCTCGACAACTTGGCGGTTGTGAATCAACGGGCCCAGGGTGTAAACGGGCATGCCCCGGTTTTGCGCGTATTGGCGGGCCATTTCCACTGCCCTGCGGACACCAAAACAAAAGCCCGCCTTACTTGCCACCTTTAACTCCATTTTTCCACCATACCTTTTGCATTACTACACTGCTACTTCCTTTTCCACTACCGCCAGCAGCCGGCCGATTTCACGCATAATTTCCTCGCTCACCGATTGCAATTCGGACCTGGACACCTTCCGCGGGTTATGAGCTTTAAAATACATTGGTTTGCCGATAACAACTTTTACTTGACCCAAAACCCCTCGTGTTCCGCTGACCGCTACCGGCAACAATGGCACACCCCCTTTTAAGGCCAACATTGCAGCTCCCAGGTGGGGGTCCAGCAGTTTACCGGATTTACTGCGCGTACCCTCAGGGAAAATACCCACCAGCCTTCCAGCTTTAAGCAATTCCAGCGCCTTCATGATGGAAGAGCGGTCAGCTCCCTGGCGCTGAACGGGGAAAGCACCCAACTTGGTAATGATGAAACCAAGCACCGGAATTTTAAACAATTCTGCCTTGGCCATAAAAAAAATCTTTCTATCAAGGGCACAGCCAACAACTACCGGGTCCCAGTAACTGACATGGTTGGCAACTACCACCATGCCCTGTCCGGCAGGCAACTTGGTACTGCCGGTCACCTTCCACCTGCGCAATAGCAACAGTACGAGCCGGCAGATTATCTTGGCTACCCTATAAAACATTAACTTGACCTCCCTGAAACCCTGGAAATAATCAAATCGACCACCTGTTCCACGCTCATGGCGGAGCAGTCGATAATAAAGGCACCCGGGGCGGGTTTCAGGGGTGCCACCGCCCTGTTGCGGTCGATTTCGTCGCGTCTTTTTATATCCCGCAATACTTCGTCATAACTGATCGTAAAACCAAGTCGTTTCATTTCCAGGTACCTGCGGCGAGCCCGCTCCGCACCGGAAGCGGTGAGAAAAAACTTGATTTCCGCGTCGGGCAGCACATGGGTGCCTATATCCCTGCCCTCCATAACCACGCCGCCTTGCGCCGCTATCTCCTTTTGCAACTGCATCATTTTTCTCCTGACCCCCGGTACGCG
>CAJYBN010000011.1 GCA_913064925.1 uncultured Peptococcaceae bacterium | reverse complement strand
TTGTGGTAAGAGTTTACGCAGAAGGAAAAATATTAGACATTTAACATACTTTTAACATATTTTTTGGCAGGATTATTATAATTATTGTTGAAAATAACTTAAAATGTAAAATCAAGCTATGATGTAAAATAGTGTTATATTTTATCGGAGGTGTGCGCTCTCTTGTCTTTAAAAGTTTTAGATATTTTGGTAGTTGATGACCAGCCCGGGGTTCGTTACCTGCTAGATATAATAATAAAAGAACTAGGGCATAGGGTTCATACTGCACAAAACGGCCTCGAAGCACTGGAAAAAGTATGTAGTATTCAGCCGGACCTTGTCTTTATGGATGTACGCATGCCCGTTATGGGTGGGCTGGAAGCGCTGGCCAGGCTTAAAATACAATCCCCGCAAACCAAAGTTATTATTATGAGTGCTTACGGTTCCGGCGATATTATTAACGAGGCCCGCAAACTGGGTGCAACCGCTTGTTTGGCCAAACCCTTTGATGTCGAAGAAATAAAGGAGTTTTTACAAAAATATATTTTAAAGCACTACACCGATCAACATATTTATAAAGCAAGCGTTATTTAAAGGATACCGGGCGGATAACGGGCGCAATCGGCGGATTGTTTAGTGCCGCCGTTTTTTATTTTATATTATTTTCCACCGGCCTGTTCAGGGTTATAATAACTAATGTGAATGCAACCAAAAATTCAACTGGAGGTATAGGCTTTGTTCGTTGCAGATGTAAAATCTGCCGGCGAAACCATAAAATTGGGTGAAGCATTGGGTAAGATGTTGCAGCCGGGAAGTGTGATCTGCCTTCTGGGAGATCTCGGGGTGGGGAAGACCTGTCTGGCCCGGGGTATTGCCCGGGGTGTTGGAGTTAATCAAAGGGTAACCAGTCCAACTTTCACCTTGATCAATGAGTATATGGGGAGAATGCCTCTGTACCACATGGATGTTTATCGTTTAGCTAAACCGGAAGAACTTGAAGAATTGGGATATGAAGAATATTTTTACGGCGACGGGGCTACCCTGGTGGAATGGGCTGATCTCATACAACAATACCTTCCAGGACAGAGGTTGGACATATACATTGAAAGGGCTGCGGGTGACGAGCAAAAAAGGATTGTCAAGCTTGTACCTCGCGGCGCCAGCTATGAACGATTAGTTGAGGAGTTGATGCGGCGTGTACGTTCTGGGCATTGAATCCGCCACGCCCGTTGCCGCCGTGGCAGTGGTGACGGAGGAGAAAATTTTGGCCGAACGCATGGTCAACAATCGCCGCACACATTCCGTGAACCTGCTGCCTATGATGCGTGACGTGTTGAAAGATGCGGGAATTAGCAAGCAAGAACTGTCGGGGATCGCAGTTTCTGCAGGACCCGGTTCGTTTACCGGCCTGCGTATTGGCGTGAGCACCGCGCGCGCCCTGGCCCAGGTTTTGGAACTACCTGTCGCCGGCGTGCCCACTTTAGAGGTGTTGGCTCACCAGTTACAGGGTATTTCAGGCATCATATGTCCTATATTAAACGCCCGCAAGGCAGAGGTATATGCTGCGCTGTATCAAAGTAACGAAAATCAATTGCGTTGTATAAAACCGGCTTTCGCGGCGAGTGTGGAAAAACTGGTCGAAATACTTGGAGCTTTTGATGCACATGTTACTTTTCAGGGAGACGGGGTAACCGAATACGGAAGCGCGCTGCGCGAGCTTTTGGGTGAACGGGCCCGCTTTGTCCCGCTAAGTACTTCATACCCAAGAGCCGCAGTAGTGGCCGAGCTGGGCTTGCGGCAGCTAAAATCCGGTGCCGTCGGTAGCTATACGACATTGCTTCCGCAATACGTACGGCTGTCGGAAGCGGAAATAAAGTGGCGGGAAAGGTGCCGCGCCGGAGGCTGACATGAAAGATATTATAAAAGAAGTGCATTTTGCCCCTATGCAAGAAAAACACCTTACCCAAGTATTGGCAATTGAAAAAAACTCATTTAGTTTGCCGTGGCCCAGGCAATCGTTTGTATACGAATTACAGCATAATAATTTGGCCTATTATCTTGTGGCCTTGCACGGGGCAGATCGCGTTGTCGGGTACGCAGGAATGTGGATTATTCTCGATGAAGCACACATCACCAATGTGGCTGTTCATCCACATTACCGTTGTTGTAAAATTGGTACGGCCTTGATGTTGGAAATGATCGATAAAGCCCTTCTTTTGGGAGCGGAAAAGATGACCCTGGAGGTGCGCACATCCAATAAACCAGCTCGCAATCTTTATAAAAACTTGGGTTTTATGGAAAAAGGAGTAAGGAAGAAATATTACTCGGATACTCAGGAAGATGCCATCATTATGTGGAAAGACATTGGATCAGCGACGCGGGCGACGTGACAATGTTAAAAAAATGAATATTATTAATGGATGAAGGGAATGTTGCGTTGTGTCGTTTAACTGGCGTTGGTTGCTTCGTTTAAGCGGAATTGGAATTATAGGGATTGCCGCGCTTGGCAATATACCTGGTATTTGGGCTGTTTTAATTGGTGGAGTGGGAGTTTTGCTGTTCCTTGCCGCCGGACCCACTTGAGGCCGGTGTTAAAGCCGCGGTGCGGCTTTTTTTGTTCCACTTTGGTTTGCATTTACTCATTAGAACCGGGCATTCTGGCAGGTGGAGATAATCGTTTTGGTATGAAAAAAAACGGGAGCGGTTAAATTAAACAGGGGTGTTAACATGCCAGACGACTACCGAAAAATAGCTATCGTGGGGGCGGGCTCGGTTGGCGCCTCGGCGGCTTATGCCCTGGTCATCAGCGGACTGGTAAGCGAGATCGTTCTTGTAGACATTAACAGGTACCGCGCTGAAGGGGAAGCGATGGACTTAGCTCACGGAGCAGCCTTTACCAAGCCGATCAACATACATGTCGGGAACTATAAGGATTGTCTGGACGCCGACATTATAATATTTGCTGCCGGTGCCAACCAAAAACCGGGTGAAACTAGGCTTGATTTGGTACATAAAAACATTCAGGTACTGCGGGACACACTGCCAGAAATCATTGATCCCAAAGGGGATACCATTTTGTTGATGGTATCAAACCCGGTGGACGTATTAACTTATGCAGCCCTACGCTTTTCAGGCCTGCCGCCGGAGCGGGTATTGGGCTCCGGTACCGTGCTGGACAGCTCCCGGTTTCGCCACCTGATCAGCGAGCACTGCAAAGTTGAACCAAGAAACATACATGCTTATGTGATTGGTGAACACGGTGACTCGGAAGTTTTGCTTTGGAGCCGTGCTAGTATAGCCGGACTGTCGGTGGGGGAATTTTGCCGCCTACGGAATATTCCCTGCCCTGACCAAGATGATATTACATGCAAAGTAAGAAACGCAGCTTACGAGGTAATACACCGCAAGGGGGCCACTTATTACGCTATCGGTTTGGCGGTGCGGCGGGTTTGTGAAAGCATTTTGCGGGATGAAAATTCCATTCTTACCGTTTCCGGTCTGATTGATGGCATATACGGCATAACGGATATATGTTTTAGCTTGCCTTCCGTTGTCAACCGCAGTGGACGAGTAGCGGTTCTGCCGGTTCCCCTGGATGATGTGGAGAAAAGGGCATTACAAAAATCGGCTGCAGTTTTGCAGCAAACTCAATCTGAAATCCAATGGGAGCCATCCCCGCATGGGCTGCATTATTTCGCGGGTGCCTGGCCTGAAAACAGCGGCCACTATAAGTATGACCACTATTTAAGCCAATTGCGCAGTCCGGAAGCAAACACAAATAGGCCGTTTTAGGGTAGTGAGCAAAACATTTTACCCTGTTTATAAACAACTTGCATTATAATGAATTTATGATAAAATAATTTACGTAGCTGATTGGGTATGCGCCTGTAGCTCAGGGGATAGAGCGCCGGCCTCCGGAGCCGGGTGCACAGGTTCGATTCCTGTCAGGCGCACCAGACCGGAATTAACATGAAAACCCTCAAGCTCTTGATATACAAAGGCTCGAGGGTTTTCAAATTTTATAGGGATGAAGCAAATTCTAGTAAAGGTGCCCCCCTAAATTCCCCGAAATAACCCCGAGAGATTGACAACAGATTGACAAGATGGTTTTGTTGTTTTAGCCGAGACACAATCCCGGCTTTATTTTTTGAACCCGTCGTTTGGGGTGGGCGGCGGTGCGGAGTTAACACCCTTGACATACATCTTCATTCCTCTATGATGACCCGGGCAAAAAAGCCGGGTTATTTTTTTAAAACGCAAATAGTGGGGGAGTTATGTGAAAAAGAACAAATTACTAAAAAATTGAGCAGGCCCGTTCGACCTTATACAAAATGAAAGGATCATTAACAAGTCCTGAAGTTGTGAGGGCCAGTCAAGAGCTCGACGAGCATATAGTAGCTTTTTATAGGAGTAATCTCGGAAACAGTAAAAAGAACCCAGGGATAGAATGTAAGAATATCCAGGTAACCCCATTTTAAGCAATGGGATACAAATTAAAGCTGAGCAGAGCAAACACAAAGACAAGCGCTCCTAATTGCAAAAAATTAGAACTAAAACTAATTCATCTTCATCATTTTACGGGTATGGTATTACTTCAAAAAAATCGGAGTACAAGCCAACAATATTCCGCCATACAGGGTTGCAGGAGAGATAAGCAATTCCCAACAGGTTGAAAACCAACAAATAGAACATAAATATGTAAAAATATTAAAGCTGGTGACATGACGGATGAGGAAATCTAAAAAATTGCGGCCGATTATATTCAAAAGAATCCCCAAGTGAAATCGATAATTATCATTATCTCCACTAAAAAAGAAAGGTATTTGGTTGAATACTATGCTAACATGGAGGCGGCTTTGACTGCCGAACAGGAAAATAAAGCCAAAAGGCACCTTCCTGTATTTTACAGCAAAAAAGATGCTTCTTATGGAATTATATGTTTTTGTAGGGCTTTTTTTGTTAGTATTTAAGGAACATTCTCTTCCTGTTTTCGTCTATTCAACCAAAAAGCGAAAAAGGGGGAGAGAAAAAATGAAGATATTCAAAAGTAAATTGATACTTATTATGTTGTTGTTATCCACTGCGTTATTTGCACTTCATGAGAACGCTTATGCGGTAGAGAGTGTGGATTCGCCCAACGTAATCACTGTAAGTGGGCAGGGTATTATAAAAGTTGCTCCCAACGTTGCTGAAGTCAGCCTTGGGGTTGTTACCGAAGCCAAGGACGCAGAAAGTGCACAGGTGCAAAACAGCCGCCTTGTTAACGAGGTTATGAAGGTTTTAAAGGCAAACGGTGTTGCAGAAAACGATATTGTCACCTCTGGCTATAGTTTGCATCCCAAGTATATTTATGAAAAGGCAAAATCACCACAAATAAGCGGTTACCAAGTACGCAACGAAATTCGGTTTACCGTACGCAATACAGCGGATGTCGGTAAAATTATCGATGATGCCGTTAGAAATGGAGCCAACTTGGTACAAAATATTCGCTTTTATATGGAAGGAAATACCGAACTTAAAATGCAGGCACTGGTACAGGCAGTGCAAGAAGCCAAATCCAAAGCTGAAATAATTGCCGAAACATTAGGCAAAAAAATTGTGGGAGTTCAATCAGCAAGTGGAGATTGGTACGACAGCGCGCCGCCTCCAATACATTATGATAAATATATTGACCGTGGTGCAAGCGAAATAGCGGCACCCATAAACCCCGGCATGGCGGAAGTCAGGGCCAATGCAAAGGTATCTTTCATTATAGAGTAAATCCGGAATTAGGTAAGATACCAATGGAGCACAAACCCAGAGTAAAAGCTCTGGGTTTAATCTTTAGCTATGTTAAATTTACTGTAACTGTTTATTCAAATAGTAAAAAATTTAAAAATATTTTCTTGCCAAATTTTTATTTTTTTGTCCAAAAATAACTTGACCCGCTTAATCTTAACTTAGAAGCATGAAAAAGTATAAAATATTTTATAGAGGTAATTTTAGTTTAATAATGAAATATTATATAATATAATAAATATAGCAAGGAGGTTAAATCTATGGTATTTGAAATTTACAGGCCACGGTCATCGAATCAAAACAGGGTCGCATTAACTAAACATCATATTAGGCTTGGCAATGAACTAGCCAGAAAAATTGATAGTGATCAAGTTGAAATAGCATTTGACAAGGAGAATAAAGTTTTAAGAATTCGAGCGGTAAACGAGGGCGGTATGAAATTGAGCAATAATAAAATTGGCGCCCGGGGGGTATTTCGTTACTTTGGCCTGGAAAAAGTAAGGGGTAGTTTTAAAGCCGAATACGATGAAAATGAAAAAGCAATATACGTTTACCTTGAGTAAGAGATTACCGTAAATTGAACCGGGAAGTTACCTAATTTTTATCTTTAAACACATACTGTAGGGGAACAAATAGGCTGCAAAAATACGGTGCAAAAAATTTTGGCGTAAGTTAATAAAAGGAAACCCGTACGGCCACGGAAAAAGGCCGTAGCGACCACGGGTTTCCTTTATTATCATTAGGTTTGAAGCCGTTACTTGCCGAATAAAGACAATATACCAAGGCTGAAGGAAGGCACGTAGGTAAAGATGAAAATTAAACCTATTGCCGCCAGCAGAAAAGGCACTACGGCCCGAATCAGACGTTCTAGTGATATATTGGCGATCCCGGAAGATACAAATAAGCAAACGCCAAACGGGGGAGTCATTTGCCCAACGGCCAAGTTAAAAACGGCAATTACCCCAAAGTGAACGGGGTCAATGTTCAGTTGCACGGCTATGGGGTAGAAAATAGGAATCAATAGAAGTATAATGGCCACAGTGTCCAAAAACATGCCGGCTACCAAAAAGATAATGTTTATTAAGACAAGAAAAATTATTTTATTTCCGGCAAATGTCAGGATAGCCCCGGCAATAGCCTGAGGTATATTTTCTATGGTCATGATCCAGGTAAATAGAGAAGCAGTCACAATTAGCATCATAATCATGGCACTGGTCAGGCCGGCTTTAATAAACATTTGGTAAAAATTTTTAAAATCCAGTTCCTTATAAATAAACCTGCCTACCAGCAAAGCATAAACAACGGCTACCACCGCCGCTTCGGTAGGGGTAAAGATACCACCGTATATACCACCCAAAATGATAACAGGCATCATCAATCCCCAAAAGGCTTCCCGGAAAGAGCGCCATATTTGGGAAAGGCTGCTCCGCGCTATGTTTCCGTACCCGTATTTTTTTGAAATTCGCCAGGCCACGGTCATATACACTATGGCACCGGTCAAACCGGGCACTATACCGGCCAAAAACAAGTCGCCCACTGAGGCACCTGTGGTGACGCCGTATATAATGAAAGGTATGCTGGGAGGAATGATAACTCCAAGAGTGCCGCCAACGGCCTGCACTACGGCTGCAAAATCAGGTTTGTAGTGCCTCTTTAACATTTCCGGGTACATAACGCTGCCGATGGCGGCTGTGGTGGCGGCCGAGGAGCCGGAAATAGCGGCAAAGAAGGCAGATGCCGCTATGCTCACCAAGGCCAGCCCGCCGCTGATCCAACCGAACAGGTCGCCGGCAAAGTTAACCAACCTGCGCGATATCCCCCCGTGTTGCATCAATTCGCCAGCTAGAACGAAGAATGGAACGGCCAGCAGGGCGAAGGAATCCGCAGAGGTAAACAACCGCTGGGGCACAACCGTTAACGGTATTGCACCCTTTAGCGCCAGTGCGGCTACAGAACCCATCCCCAAAGAAAAAGCGATGGGAAATCCGATAATTAGCAGCAGTATTAATACAAAAACCAGGGCGGCAACCACCATGCTTATACGGCACCTCCTTCATCATTGGGCCGGAGAAGCATTTCAACGACAAAAACAAACATAAACAAGCCGCCCATGGGTATGGCCGCGTAAGGCAATCCTATGGGTATTTTCATGGCCGGGGAAAGTTGCTTCATGTTAAAGACAGCCAGCGTAAAACCATATTTTATTAGTATGATGGAAAACAATATCAACAACGAGTAATTAAAGCAGGCTACGGACCGCTTTAATTTATGGGGGAACAAACCGGCCAAGGCTTGCACGGCAACATGTACTTTTTTTCGCACGCCCAGTGCGCCGCCTATAAATGTCAACCAAACCAGGCAGTACCTGGCCAGTTCTTCAGACCAGCTTAATGAGTTGAAGAAAACATATCGAAATATAACCTGGGCAAAGGTGGTACTTACCATAACGACGAACAAAATAAAAATGGCCACTTTGCAAAAACTTTCTAAAAAAGAATTTATGCCCGCCAGCAACCGCACCGTGTCACGTCCTTTCCAGCCAACTGAAAAAGGGGGCAAGTTCCGCCGCAGCCTGCAGGCGGAACATACCCCTGAAGTCGAGTCATATTTGCCATCCCGTTATTGCGTAATTATTACGAATCTGCTTCCAGGATTTTTTGGATGGTTTCCTGCCCGAATACATCCTGGTACTTATCATAAACCGCCTTGGTGGCTTCCCTAAGGGCATTCTTATCCGGCCTGGTTATAACCATACCCAGTTCTTCCAATTTGGAAAGCTGTTCATCCTCCTGCAGCTTAATTTGTTCGCGTTCATATTTCGCCGCTTCCACCGCAGCGGATTTAAATATCTCCTGCTGTTTGGGTGTAAGTTTGTCAAAACACTTTTTACCGGCCAGCAGCAGCGCAGGTGAATAAAAATGTCCTGTCAGCGCCAAGTATTTTTGCACTTCATAAATTTTCATATTATAAATAATTGGCACCGGGTTTTCCTGTCCGTCTATCGTTCCTTGCTGTAAAGCAGTATATACTTCGCCCCAGGCCATTGGCGTAGGGTCGGCACCCAGTTCTTTGAACGCCGCCTGGTGGACTTCATTTTCCATGGTCCTAATTTTTAAACCCTTGATGTCTTTCACACTGTTAACCGGCCGCTTTGAATTGGTAAGATGCCTGAACCCGTTTTCCCAAAACGCCAAGCCTACTATACCGATATCGTTAAATTTCTGTAACAGACCCTGTCCAATTTCACCGTCCAAAACTTTGTAAGCATGCTCCCTGCTGCTAAATATAAACGGCAGGTCTACAACGCCCATTTCGGGTACAAAATTAATGACTGGTCCTGTGGACGTTACCACCAGGTCCAAAGTGCCCAACTGCAGGCCTTCGATCATATCGCGTTCCGATCCCAGTGTACCGTTGGCGTAAATATCAATTTTCACGGCGCCAGCGGTTTTTTCCTCTACAATTTGCTTAAATTTCTCCAACCCAAGGTGGTATGGGTGAGCTTCCGCAACGGCATGCCCCGCTTTTAATACAATGGGTTCAGGGGTCCCACCTGCCTTATCGCCGCCTTCGCCACCACCTGAACAGCCCGTGGCCAGCAGTGACAGCATAAGCACTAAAGCCAGCACTGCAACAGACTTACCTTTCTGCATAAACATACCTCCCCAGTTTTTTATTTACTTGCTGTAACCGTAACGAAACGAAATTTCCGCAGCATAACGGGCGATAAGCTCCCCGCTTTGCGTTATCTTCTCGCCGTTCAAGCGCAAGCTGGGCCCGGCTGCGCTGATGGCGGCTACAGGTTTTTTATGCCCGTCCAATATGGGGGCAGCAATGCATGTAATGCCTGAAATATATTCTTCATTATCCACCGCATAACCTTTATCTCTAATTCTTTTTAATTCAAGTTTTAAATCCTCTAAGCAGGTAATGGTATGCGGCGTGTAAGCCACCATTTCCAAGGCACCTAGTATTTTTTCCTGTTCCTGCTCAGGCAACCAGGCCAGCATAGCTTTACCCAGGGCGCTGCAGTACACGGGTACGCTGGTTCCTACCCTTAAGTCGGTGCGCAAAAAATGAGGGCTTTCTATTTTGTGAATATAGACAATCTTGTTACTGCGCATTACGGCCAGGTTGATAGTTTCCTTAATTTCTCGGGAAAGCTTTTCCATGTAGGGAGAAACCACTTCCAGCAGCCCGGTTTTAGCAGCCACTTGCGTACCAAGTTCGAGAGGCTTTAACCCCAGGTGGTAACGTCCAGTTTTTTCGTCATGCCGCAAGTAATCTCGTTCCGCTAACACTCGCAGCATGCGGTAAACTTTAGTTTTATTCAGCCCCAACCTTTGGCTGAGTTCTGTTACAGAAAATTCTTTCTGCGGGCTGGTGCAAATGTATTCCAACAGTTCAAGGGTCCTATGGGCTACCTTCAGCAATTTGTTACCTTCCTCTACCAAAGTCTATTTTTATTTTTTTCCTCAAGCGCTTTGACCAGCAAGGAAACAAATTTATTATAGGGGGTAGGTATGCCGGACTTGCGACCTTCCCGAACGATAGCCATATTGATAAAATCGATTTCTGTTTCGCGCCCCCGTTCGAGATCCTGCAGCATGGATGAACGGTTGCTTCCCGTAGCCCGGGCCACCGCCTGTACCTTTTCCCAGGCATCCGGATAAGGCAGCTGCACACCCCTGGCCCTGGCTACCCTTTCGCCTTCGGAAACCAACAGCTGCATTAATCGCCTGGTTCCACCAATTTCCAATAACTTCCCGTTGGGTACGCCGCATATGGCGGTCAAAGCGTTAATGCCTACGTTTACCAACAATTTGCCCCAAATCACCCCGGTAATGTTATTGCTTACCCTAGTTTCCAGCAGGCAGCGGTTAAACTCGCCAGCAATATCATGAACCAGTTTATCGTTGTTTTCGCCGTAATTGCCGATGACAGTTTCACCCCGGCCCGCGTGCCGTATGATTCCGGGGCCTAATACTGTGGCACCGTGGGCTGTTGTGCCGGCAATTACCTTGGCTCTTTGCCCAACAATTTCGTAAATTATTTCCGCGTTGCCGAACCCGTTTTGCAGGGTTAAAACTGGGATTGACTGTCCCAAAAGGTTTGTGCATTTTTTTATGGCATCGGCCGTATGGTACGATTTAACGAATAGTACAACTAGGTCTTGCGGGCCGAGTTCCCCTGGGTCCGTTAAGGCACGCAGAAAAACTGTCCTTTCTTTATCTTCTTCCTTTATCCGCAAGCCATCGCGGTTAATGGCATCCACATGCTCACGCCATACGTCCACCAGGTGCACTTCATTACCGCCTTCGGAAAGGTAGGCTCCAAACAAGGAGCCCATGGCACCGGCGCCTATAATTGCAATCTTCAATTTATAACAGGCCCTCCTCCTGTAATGCTGCGGTCAGTTGTTGTACAACCTCTTCCTGCATGTTGAAGCAGTGATCAGCGGCCGGGAACGCGCCACCGCGTACTTCGGCGGCGAAAGTATTGAGCGCTTTTTGTATTTCTTCGCCTAGCTTGGCGTACTGCTTGACAAATTTGGGCACAAACCGGTCAAACAATCCCAGTAAATCGTGGATGACAAGTACCTGGCCGTCGCAATACGGTCCCGCGCCAATGCCTATGGTCGGCACCTGTACTTTTTCTGTTATTAGCTTGGCCAGAGGAGCAGGTATAGCCTCCATCAATATGGCAAAGGCACCTGCCTCTTCCAGGGCCAAAGCATCTTTAAATATTTGCTTGGCGCTGGTAAAGTCTTTACCTTGCACGGTAAAACCGCCCAGCTGCGAAGCGCTTTGCGGAGTTAAACCAATATGCCCCATAACCGGAATACCGGCCCGCACTATGGCGGCTACCGTTTCCGCCATTCGCTCGCCGCCTTCCAGCTTGACGGCATCCATAAACCCTTCCTTCATAATTCTACCGGCATTTTCCACTGCTTTTTCAGTGCTTACCTCGTAGGACATAAAGGGCATGTCCCCCACAAGGAAAGTATGTTCGCCTGCTCTGGAAACGGCCTGGTTAAAAACAAGCATGGTGTCCAGGTCAATGGGAACGGTGCTCTTATAGCCTAACATAGTCATGGCTGCCGAATCACCCACGAGTATTAGGTCGATGTCGGACTTATCCACCCAAGACATCATTGCATAGTCGTAAGCCGTTACCATGGTAATTTTTTTGCCTTTTTGCTTCATTTCCTTAAAAGTTCGTATGGTAGCTTTTTGCTTACCCAAAGTAATACCTCCTTGTTTCAAATATAGAAACGCAATTTCATATAAAGCAATACATCCATATTATATACTACATGCCTGTGTAAATTCCTTCTAGGCTAGCAGCGAAAAAAAACAACCCGTGAAGGGTTTGGGAAGTAACTTGTATGGCAACTAATCGATCCACTGGGGATCTCTTTTTTCTAAAAACGCGCGTATTCCCTCGCGAGCATCGTTGGTGGTGCTGTTCAGGGTTATTACCTCGCTGGCATAATTAAGCGCCTGGAAGTCTTCCATGTTTAGCTGCTGGTAAAAAGCCCGTTTGCCGACGGCAATGGCGGAAGCGCTGTAACCGGCAATGGTAACGGCCAATTGATAGGTGGCATCGTCCAGCTGTTCAAGCGGCACAACCTTGTTTACCAGCCCGTAAAGCTTAGCTTCCTGTGCGGGTAAAAACTCGCCGGTCAGCAGCATTTCCATGGCTTTTTTCCTGCCTACGTTTCTACTTAGAAAAACGGCAGGCGTGCTGCAAAAGAGCCCGATCTTGACGCCCGGCGTAGCAAACAGGGCGTCTTCCGAGGCAACAGCCAAGTCACAGGCGGCTACCAGCTGGCAACCGGCGGCAGTGGCCACGCCGTGTACTTGTGCTATCACTGCCTGGGGAGCTTCCCTAATGGAACGCATAGCGGTAAAGCAGGTTTGAAAAAGTTTTAACAATTCCTGAGGAGCACTATCGTATACCTCCTGCAAGTCATGGCCAGAGGAGAAAATTTTGCCTATACCCTTTATGATTACCGCGGTAGTTTTACGCTCGTCAGCTATCTTACCCATGAGTTGAATAAGTTCCAGCAGCAATTCACGGGACAAAGCGTTTCTTTTTTCCGGGCGGTTTAGGCTGATTATGCCAACCTTTTCTTTTTCCTCATAAAGAAGATGCTTGTAAGACATACGGCTTGCCGGCATGCGGAGCGATATCCGCAATACGGCCATTCACCTCCTTATATTTTTTAGTCGTTTAATGTTATACATGTAAAACCGATTTCCCTGCCCAAACAGGCGGTTTTTTTTCTAACTATTTTAAATTACGGAAAAATTATTGATAATGTAACTCTTACCAAGCATAAATTTTTTAATTTATAATGCCTATAACTTAAATGTAATTATAAATAAATAAAGATCACAAATAATTTTTGCATACAGGAGAGGTGATCATTATAATAATAAAAAAGATGGGAGTAGGGGTAAAGTCACATGATAAACAAGCTAAAAAGATTAAGCATGAGGGCGACGCCCCAACGGATGGCGATTTTAAAAATGCTTGAGGGTAATACATCGCACCCTTCAGCCGAGGACATTTACCGCAAGCTAAAACCCGAATATCCGTCTTTGTCCCCTGCCACCGTGTACAATACTTTGGAAGCACTGGCAAAGGCCGGAGAAATACAGGAAATAGGAATCGACCCCGAAAGACGGCGTTTTGATCCCAACCCATTACCGCATTGCCACTTCCTATGTAATGTATGCCGTAGAGTTTACGATTTTGATATAAACCTCGAAGCTATCCCCATACCTAAAAGCGCGGGGGGGTTTCGTGTAAATAATTTTTCTCTTTACTTATATGGTATTTGCCCAAACTGTTCATCAACAAATGAGAATCAAGAGGAAGGTTAGCTAATGAACAGCAAAGCCCGAAATAATATAATGACAGCCTCCGCTGGGGAATCTCAGGCTAAACGCATGTACCTGGCTTATGCCTAAAAGGCGGAAAAGGAGAGTAAGGCTATGATAGCCTGTCTTTTCCGTGCTGTGGCGGAGGCGGAAACAATTCATGCTTGGCAGCACCTGAAAACCCCAGGTGAAGTTGGTTCCACGGTCGAAAGCCTCCAGGCTGCAATAGGGGGTGAAACATACGAGTTATTAGCAAACTTATAGGAAAAAGCTGGTAAATCCTAGCTTTTTCTTTTTATAGAACACAATTGGTTGAACCGCGTGGAATACGGGTCCGGTTGTCCTTTACTGTTGGTAAAACGCGTAGCCAAGAGGTTAAGGCTGCACCGGAAGGTTTATATTTACTCTGCCCATACGCGTATCAATTAAGTCATAAATAATATGCTAATTTGGGTTTATGGCGGAGGCGGTGGATGATGTCGACAAAACAAAGGCTTATTTTGCAAATTGTACTGGTAGAAATAGTTGCTGTTTCCTTATTGGCCGTAATACACTTCATGCCCGGCATCATACCGCATCGCGGCTTGCTCCCGGCGAGCACCCCGCAGAACAACCAACCGGGCACGCCGCCTCCGGCCGTTGGGGAAAAGGGCGATCAAGTTCAACCGTCAATGGAGGAAATAGAGGTAAATGATACCCTCACCATGAGCTTGGTGGGCGACATAATGCTGGCATCTGGGGTAGGGGAAGCGATCAATAAAAACGGGCCGGACTATCCCTGGCTGCAGGTTCGAAATGTTTTATTGGATGACGATGTTTCCATAGGTAACCTTGAATGCGCTGTCGGCCAGGACAAGCACAAAGCGGTACCGGACAAACAGTATACATTCATTGCTTCGCCCCGCGCTCTGGCGGGGGCGCGCGAAGCCGGCATGGACGTATTAACGCTTGCCAATAACCACATTCTCGATTTCGGTACCGGTGCGCTGCAGGAAACGCTGGCCTGGCTGGATAATTACAAATTTCACTATACCGGTGCTGGAAATAACGCCGGCGAAGCTTTCAAACCGGTGATAATAAAAAAAGATGGCATAAATGTAGGCATACTGGCGTTTACTTACGTTTTCCCCCAAGGGTGGTGGGTAGCGGGGGAAAAGCGCCCCGGCGTGGCCAGCGGTTATGATTACGCATTGGTTAAAGAAACGGTAAGAAAGGTCAGTTCGCAGACGGACTTTACGGTCATCAGCCTGCACTGGGGTGAGGAACTGGCCGAAAAGCCGTCGGAAAAACAAGTTAAATTGGCGCATGATTTGGTAAACTGGGGAGCGGATTTGATTTACGGCCATCATCCACATGTACTGCAAGGTTTGGAATTATACGAAGGCAAAATAATTGCCTACAGCGTCGGCAATTTTATTTTCACCCTGTCAAGAGACTTGCAGGGGCGACAGAGCGTAATTTTACAGGTTGATTTAAACAATGGCGGTATTACCGGAGCCAGAGTTATACCTACATGGATAGAATATGGTCAGACTAATATAGCTACCGAAAAAAAGGCTTCAGCAGTAATTAAAAGGTTGCAATCGCTTTCCCAATCATTTGGAACCGAAATCAACGACAATGGTGAAATATTATTTAAACGTGTTTAAGCCCCTGCGGTACGGGAGGTAGTTCATTTTCAGCGTTTTGGGAAAACATTAATGCATGTGGAAGAATACCTTAACCAGAAAAAAGTGTTTTAGTTAATATTTTTTGTAACGAGCGCCTGCATTATTACAGGTGCTTTTTTGTAAAAAAAATAAACAAAAAAGTGTAAACATACTTATACAAATCTACATTCAGGTCCCTTATTTATTAAGTGGAATGGAAATTGCATAGTAAATTGCTAAAATTCCTAGTTAATAATTAAACTTTTTATAAGGGGGAGCATGTTTTATGAAGCAACCGCTTTGGGTGCCGTCAGAGGAACGGAAAAGAAACGCCAATATGACCAAGTTCATTAGATTCGTCAACGAAAAATATGGTCTGAACTTTACCGGTTATCCCGAACTTTACGATTGGTCAGTAAAAAGATCCACCGACTTCTGGGTGGCCATGTGGGAATTTGGTGAGATTAAGGCTTCCCGTCCTTACAGCACCGTGGTCGTCAACCAGGATGATATGATCGAATCGCGCTGGTTCCCCGACGCTGAACTGAACTTCGCGGAAAACCTGCTGCGCTACCGCGATGACCGGACCGCCTTGATATTCAAGGGCGAAGGACAAGATCCGGTGCGCGTGACCTATGCCCAGCTTTACGACCGGGTGGCGCGCCTGGCCCGCTCATTGAGGAACATGGGTATCAAGGCAGGCGACCGGGTAGCCGGTTTCATGCCCAACATGATCGAAACGGTAGTCGCCATGCTGGCTACCACCAGTATAGGAGCCATCTGGTCGTCATGCTCGCCTGATTTCGGCATCAAGGGAGTGCTCGACCGCTTCGGACAAATTGAACCCCGGGTGCTTTTTACCGCCAACGGATATTACTATAATGGAAAGAACTTCGACTCCCTGGGCAGGGTGGCCAGAATCATCGAACAAATACCCTCGGTGGAAAAAGTCGTGGTAGTACCATACATCGATCCCCGGCCGGACATATCCAACTTGCCCAAAGCAGTGATGTTTGAAGATTTCCTAGCTCCGGAAGAAGGGCTGGACATCGAATTTACCCAAATGCCCTTCAACCACCCGCTTTACATCATGTACTCCTCGGGCACCACGGGCGTACCCAAGTGCATAGTGCACGGGGCGGGCGGAACATTGATCCAACACCTGAAAGAACTGATCCTGCACACCGATCTAAAGCGGGAAGATACCATTTTTTACTTCACCACCTGCGGCTGGATGATGTGGAACTGGCTGGTCAGCTCGCTGGCCGTGGGGGCCACCGTTTTGCTATACGATGGTAGCCCGTTTTACCCCGGCCCCGACGCCTTGTTCAAAATGGCCCAGGACGAAAAAATAACCGTGTTTGGAACAAGCGCCAAATACCTGGCAGCCGTGGAAAAGGAAGGGGTGAAACCCAGGGAGAAATTCGACTTATCACCCCTTAAGGCCATATTATCCACCGGTTCGCCCCTGTCGGTGGAAAGCTTCGAATACGTTTACCGGGACATTAAACAAGACGTTTGCCTGTCCTCCATTTCCGGGGGCACCGATATCATATCCTGCTTCGCCTTGGGCAACCCCATCGGCCCGGTTTACCCGGGAGAACTGCAGTGCCGCGGGTTGGGCATGGACGTGCACGCTTTTGATGCCAACGGCCGCCCGGTAATCAACCAGAAGGGAGAACTTGTATGCACCTCGTCGTTCCCCTCCATGCCCATTTATTTTTGGAATGACCCGGGTAACGAAAAGTATAAGAAAGCCTACTTCAGCGTCTATCCCAACGTTTGGCAACACGGGGATTATATCGAAATCACCGATACAGGCGGCGTTATCATATACGGGCGTTCCGACGCCACGCTCAACCCGGGCGGCGTGCGCATCGGCACAGCCGAAATATACCGCCAGGTAGAATCACTGGATGAAATAATAGACAGCCTGGTGGTCGGCCAGGACTGGGATAACGACGTGCGCGTGGTGCTTTTCGTCAAGCTGGCCGAAGGGGTGGAATTCAACGAGGAACTGGTGAAGAAAATTAAGACCACCATACGGGAGAATACGACGCCGAGGCACGTACCGGCCAAGATTATTCCAGTAGACGATATACCTTATACCATCAACGGCAAAAAGGTGGAACTGGCCGTGCGCAACATAATTCACGGGAAACCGGTGGAAAACCGGGATGCGCTGGCCAACCCGGAGGCCTTGGAGCTGTACAAGAATATACCTGAATTGCAGTATTAATACAATGTATCAATATGCAGCCGTGAATGGCTGCTTTTTTTTGCCTTTGTCGTATGCAAAAAGTAAAGCACGGCCCCGCCGTACTGCTTAGTTAGATATTTGATCAGGATGGTAACGAGCCAGGAGGTACGCAGGCTGACACGGCTGGTAATAATGCTGGGTGGTAGGTCCTTTTCTTTCTTGAGACCAAATGAATACCTCTTATTTATATTGAAAAATTATTTTGGGAGATATACGCAAACACCTATGAATTTGCCATCATCTAGTTGGAGTTATTTTCACCTGGAATGTTTACAATAAGGTCAAAAGTATCATGGAGGGGAAATATGCAGTTATCGCAAGGCGAATGTGCTATTTTAGCTTACTTTCCATCCGTTGAAGGAGCCCGCAGGGCAAAGGAAGAATTGCAAAGCGCCGGTTTCGATAATGTGCAGTTGGACCGGGTCAGCAGGTATGGAGTTAACTATAACGCTGAAATAAACAACCCCGTTGCCGGGCGGGCGGAAACCATCACCGGACTTGTTCTTTATTCAGCGGGTACAGACAGCTTTATAGATAATGATACCAGGGTGCTCAGGGCTGCTGATCCTTCTGTAAGCGGCTACGGAAATGCCGGCTACGGAGTGGCGGGCGGCAGTGCTTATCTAGTTACGGTAGTAGCAGCGGAGAAAAATACCGGTCGCGTAGAAGAAATAGTAAAAAAACACGGCGGCAAAATTTAAGGCTGGGCTTTAACGATACAGGTTGCAACCCCTTAAGGGGTTGCTTTTTTGTGTAAATAATTGTGTATCAATAAGCAATTGGGATATTACAGCACCACTGTGTAAAAACCCGGCCATTGCCGGACAGCTTGTAATTTTAGTTAATATTGGTTACAATGTTAAAAGGCATTATGTAGTTTTGGGAATGGAGGGCTTGAATATTGAAACGAGTGGTCAGCGTAAGCCTGGGTTCATCCAAACGTGATCACCAGGTACAGGTGGAGTTGCTGGGCGAGCAATTTATTATCAGCCGTCTGGGTATGGACGGCGATATTGAACGTGCCCTGGCCAAGCTGGAGGAGCTAGACGGACAAGTAGACGCCATCGGCCTGGGCGGTATAGATGTTTATGTATACGCGGGTAAAACAAGGTATGCCTTTAAAGATGGTTTAAGGTTAATGGAAGCGGTGAAAAAAACACCGGTGGTGGACGGCAGCGGCTTAAAAAATACGCTAGAAAGGGAAACCGTTAAATACCTGTTACGGGAGACTAATTACCTGTCTCCCGCCACCAAGGTTCTTATGGTTAGCGCGGTTGACAGGTTCGGCATGGCAGAAGCTTTTATTGAAGCCGGTTGTGATGTTACTTTCGGCGATTTAATTTTTGCCGCCGGAATTCCTTACCCCATAAAAACTTTGGAGGAACTGGAGGAAATGGCGGGCAAGCTGTTACCTGAAATGACTAAGTTACCTTTTCACATGCTTTACCCCACAGGAAAAAAACAAGACTCCCGGGATGAAGAAAAGGCCAATAAATTTGCCCACTATTACCATGATGCCGATGTAATAGCCGGCGATTTTCATTTTATAAAACGTTACATACCGGACGCTTTAAACGGTCAAATGATCATTACCAATACAACCACATCCGCCGATATTGAGTTTTTCAAGGAAAAAGGCGCTGCAAGGCTGGTCACTACCACGCCCGTTTTTGAGGGAAGGTCATTTGGCACCAACGTTATCGAAGGGGTATTGGTAGCACTAATGGGCAAACCCTGGGAGGAAATAACCGCCGACGAATACCTGGAACTAATCAAGAAACTGGATTTTAAACCTCAAGTAATTGAATTGGTATAGAATTTGTATTTTTTGCGGAGGTTGTTATGGCGACACACGAGGAAATAAGAGATAGCTTGCGGGCTTTTCAGGAAGGGTATAACAAAAACAAAAAACTTAAAATAATGAACCGGGACTGGAACCGGGTTGTGCTAATAGAGGCCAACGACGTGGAATCAAAGCACACTTTGATATTAAAAGACGGTGAATTAACTGTTTGCGAAGGGGCTACAGATAATCCCGATATTATTGTAACGGCGGACAGTGAAACCCTGGCTGATTTGTTTTACGGCGATATAACTCCCACGGAACCGTACATGAACGGTACATTGATAATCAAAGGATCCGAGGATGATATCGTTCGCCTGGACTTCATTTCCTTGATGATTTGGGGTGAATGACTTGGTTAAGCTTAAAAAAATACTGACCCTGCGAACTATAATCGCCACGAGCGCTGGCCTGACCCTGTCCAGCTCCACCTTTGTGGCGGCTGTACAGGTAGCCGGATTTCTGGTCGGTGATGCCGCCTGGCTGGCCATCCTCACCGGCGGGCTGCTGTGCATGACAGCGGCCCTTTGTTTTAGCGAGCTAAACGGCATGATCCCTTCCGCAGCCGGCATAAGGCTTTACTTTAACCATGCTTTTAACGACCGGCTGGCCTTAACCGTGTCTTTGTTATACATGGCTGTGATCATGGGCGTAATAGGTGCAGAAAGCTATATCTTGGCGGAAATACTGCACGAGGCCTTCCCGTTGATATCGCCGTTGGCTTGGATTTTGGTAATGTTCACCGTTGTAACAGGTATGAACATCGTCGGTATAAGGATAGCCGGTTGGTTTCAAGATGCGATTACTTACGGTTTAATGGTTACATTAATAAGTTTGGCTGTTATAGGACTTGCCAAGATTGATTTTCAGCTCAGCGCCCCGCTGGCCACGGGCGGCGCCGTAAACCTGCTTAACGCCGTGGCGGTGGGCGTTTTTCTGTTTGTGGGCTTTGAATGGGTGACCCCTCTAGCCGAAGAAGTGACCCATAGCCGCTTGATTTCCCGTGGTATGCTGCTGGCCATCGGTATTTTGAGCGTAGTATACGCCGTTTTTACCGTTGCCATGACGGCTACCGTACCGCGGGAGTCGCTGGTTAACTCTCCTATTCCGCAAATGCTGTTTGCGCAAACAATACTCGGTGATACCGGTACGGCCATCATGGTCATGCTGACGCTGGCCGCTTCCATTACGACCTTCAATGCTGGCTTGATTGGGATATCTCGCTTTGTGTACGCTTCAGCCAGGGAGCATGTGCTTCCTTCCATATTCAGCAAAATCAGCCTACGTTTTTTCACTCCTTGGGTAGCAGTTTTGAGTATTTTTGTTATAGGGGTTCTTATATCATTATTAACGCTTTTTTCGCACCGGTACCTGGTACTGGTTAACATGGCGGCGGCCATGGAAAGCGTGATATACGTCCTTGCCGGGCTGGCGGTCATAGTTCTGCGCAAGAAAATGCCCGACGCACAGCGGCCGTACCGAATTAGAGGCGGCTATATTATCCCTGCCGCCAGCGCGCTTATATTCTCGCTGCTGGCTCTGGCGATATTCACTACTTTCCCCAGAGTGTTCCTGTATCTCGGCCTGGGAATGCTGTTATCGTATTGGTATGTTACCCGCGTGGTGCCCAGGTTGAAACAATTGCAGCGACAGAAGAGGGCAAGCGGAAGGCGCAGGCGCCGGCCGGTTGCCCATGCGGAAAAACAAGGAGACTAAATGGCTTTACAGCCCCAGTAATCGGTACATTTTTGCATCCACGGCATTGTCTGGAGACAAGCCGTTTTTCTTTCGAAATGCGGCAACGGCGCGTTCCATGCCACCTCCCCAGATCCCGTCAATGGGACCGTCGTAGTATTTTAACCTTTTAAGGCGCAATTGCACTTCCAAGACGTCCCCGCCCCGTTCATCCCTGCGCATGACCCGGAAGCGGCTTGGTTGGTAAGTAAATGGGTTGCCGATGAGAATGACCCTGGTTCCCGGTTTTATCCACGGGTAAATCTCCTCAACATGCCTGTTGTTCATGCGGATGCACCCGTGGCTGGCATAGCTGCCGATGGAATAAGGTTTGTTTGTGCCATGTATTCCGTAAATGCCCCATGGCACGGTTAATCCTATCCAGCGGGTGCCGAAACCAGTACCCCAATTCATGGCTTTGCGCAAAACCTTGAAATTTCCCACTGGGGTAGGAGTTTTATATTTCCCCACCGCCACGGGGTACTGTCTGTAGGGCTCACCGTCGGACATTATCGTGAGCTTGCGCCGTTTGGTATCCACCACGATGCTTACTTCTCCCGTCGGCGGCGGGGTTTTGCGCCGGGTGACAGTCAAGCAGTACAACTCGTCAAGCGCGCGCCAGGTATCCTCATGCACAACACCGTCCACCACAAGCCCCCTGGATATCTGAAAAATTTTTACCGCTTCGACGGTGGCGGGAGAATATATACCGTCCACGGGGCCGTTATAATATTCCATTTGCTGTAGAACCCGCTGCAGTTGTTCAACATCCCGCCCTTGTATGGCGGGCTGCCTGGGCGCCAGTAAACGGTTTTCCTCAAAAGCCAGGCTGCAGTACGGGCAATCGTTTGCAGCCATGCCCGGTTTAACTACAAGCAAGGATATAGCGCAAACAAAAAAAATAACCGCAACGGCTCTTGGTTTCAGTAAGCTCCCCCCTCTACGAAATTAATACTTCCTGTATTTTTCCCCCATAACATATGTGTATATCAATGGTTTTTTTGTCATAACCTAGTTTACATTTCCATAATAATAAAATATAGGATGGGACAAACCGTGCGGGGGTGAAAAGCGTGAAAGCGGTGGCAAAGTTTTTTCTATACATGGGAATTATTACGCTACTCTTGTATACTTCAGGGTGCTTTTATGATGTTCCCAATGACGAAGAAAAGACGCAAAAGGAAAAGCCGGTAACGCTGCAAAGTGATAACCGGTTAACTTTAGCAGCGGCACCCGGAGTCTCAGAAACCATAGAAATTGTATTATATTTTGCCGGCGGGAATGGTAAACTAGTGGCGGAACGGCGGGAAATACCCAAGGTGGAGGGTATTGCCCGAAAAACAATCAACGAATTATGCCAAGGCCCGCTGTGCGAAGACTTAAAACCCACCTTGCCGCCGGGTACTAAATTGCTGGATATTAACATTAGAGAAGGGTTATGCACAGTAAATTTTAGCAAGGAGTTGATACTCGCTCATTCCGGCGGGGTCGAACAAGAAAAACTGACTGTATACTCGATTGTCAATACGCTTACCCAGTTCAGCACGGTTAAGGAAGTGCAAATTTGGGTCGACGGCAAGGAAGTTCCTACCATAGCCGGTTACGTAGATGTAAGCGCGCCGCTGGCCCGCAATGATAGTTTTATAAGTGCTCTTAATATTTAAAAACCCCGCGGGCGGGTAGATACCAGCCGCGGGGTTTTTACTAGCTTAACCAGTTTAATTGCTGGAACTGAAAATAAGCCGGCTGTTATCCCGCGACATAAGCGGGAATATACCTTTCAACCTCGTCTACATCAACAACCCGGTTTTCCCTAATGGATCGTAAGATATCCAAAACAGTCTTAACATCTCCGTATTCCATTTCCGGTGTAACGGAAATTGCTTCCTTGCCGGTTAGCGCGTTATAAAGATTCAGCAACTCGTTATAGTAGCCGCGCTGGGGTCTATAGGGAACCTGCTTTGATCCACCGTCATTGTAAGCCACGTTAATTACCCCGCAATCTGGTTTTTCACAAATTATGGCCCGGCCCGGCTGGTGGGCTATGGCTCCGGCAACCTCTTCGGTTACTGCAAAATTTTGTTTTATTGGTACCATGATGTCAAGTCGTTACGTCCAAGCATTTGCCGGTAATCAGTGTAAATGCCGTCTTTTTTGATACCCACCCTTTTACCCCATTTTTGGACTTTTTCCGGGTTTGTATCACATAACGCAACTATTTGGTATTTATCGGATAGCTCCTGGTAAGCCGGGTAATGTAGGCGCTCAAAAGCCATCCCCGTGCCTATGATTCCTACCTTTAATTTATCCACAGCATTTCATCCCTCAAGTAAATTTTTTTTATTATGTGAAAGCAACCCGCATGCTATCCACTTTTTTGCCTGAAAAGGGAACTTTTTGCTGGGCTGCTTGGGTCATAAATACTGTAAGTAAATCGCGAATTTTTGCAGTTGGTATAAAGTGTTAAGTGACAAGCTGCAGGCTTTTTGTGCTATTTGTTGAATTATAGGAAATACAGGAACATTTAAGGGAATGAGGGAACAACACCCATGGTAAACGACTTGCAAAAATTGCTTTTTAAATCTTTTGTCATAACAGCAGTTGTTGTAAGCGGTTTTTTCTATACATCACTGCCGCCCGCGTATTCCGCCGCGCTTTTGACGGTAAAAGCCAATACGGTTAACATACGAGAAGGACCGGGAACAAACCATGGCATAATAACCCAAGTGCACAAAGGTGAACAGTACACTGTTTTACAAAGGCGGGGCGACTGGTACAACATTAAGGTCGGCGGCAAGTCGGGCTGGATC